>NZ_CAJOJM010000010.1:0-4585 GCF_905234905.1 Methanobrevibacter sp. UBA188
ATTAACTTGTCATTATCATTTATTATTTTATATTGGGTTGTATTTAAAGCTTGTTGAAGTCATTTGAAAATATTGCTTTCATTTAAACATATTATTTTTAAGTTTAGTTGTTTATATTGAAAAATAACTATTTACAGCATTTGCTAATAATTTATTTTTAATTTAATTTAATTTATGGTTTGAGAAATCAAAATCGTGAAAATTGTGATAAAAATAGTTAACTTTAAATAAGTTAAGGGATATATTTTTTTATAACTACTTTTGTTTTATGCGGGGGTGGTCGAGCGGTCAAAGGCGCTAGGTTGAGGGCCTAGTGGGTTAGTCCCTTCGCGGGTTCAAGTCCCGTCCCCCGCACCATTTATATAAAAATTCTTATTTTGAAAAGTTTATTAATCATTAAATCAAATATATTTCTCAATTGGAGGAATTTAATTTGATTAAAAAAACATTTTTTATTTTATCAATTTTTGCATTAATTGTCCTATCGCTATCCTGTGTAAGTGCAGCAGATACAGGTAATAATGCTACAGCTAATCTTGAAGACTTGGCTGATGAAATCAACTCAACTGATGTTGGTGAAACACTTAATCTAAATCAGGATTACAAAAGCACAAATTCATCAAATCAAATTATAATTTCAAAATCAATCACAATTGATGGAAACAACCATACAATCGAAGCTCCTGATGTGAAAAGAGTGTTTTTGGTAAATGCGGATAATGTCTGCATTAAAAATTTAAATTTTATCAATTCAAAAGCAACAGGCCTTGCTGGGGGAGTCATCTCCTGGTGGGGAAATAATGGATCTTTGTCCAATTGCAATTTCGAAAATAACTCTGCTTCATCAGCTGCTGGAGCAGTTTTGTGGAAAGGTAATGACGGACGCATTGAAAGCTGCAATTTCATGAATAACAATGTAACTTACGGTCCAGCAGTCAGCCTGACAAGTGGTGAGAGTTTTGATCCTCACCAGATTCACATTCAGGTGGTAAACAGTGAAGGGGGAGCTCTTTATTTGCAGGGATATAACCTTCTTGTCAATAATTGCAATTTTCTGAACAATCTTGCACTTTTTCATGGCGGTGCAATTTGCGTTCATTGGTATAGCAATGTAACAATTTCAAATTCCCGCTTTAAAAACAACTCCGCAGCTGAGTATTCTGGTGCAGTACATTTGGATGGTGATAATCCAACCATTATAGGATGTGATTTTGAAAATAATCATCAAAATGATTTGTTTATAAATGCTAAGGCAGTTATTGCCAATTCCACTTTTGATTATCCTTCTTCTATTGAAGACGAGTGTAATTCATCTTACATTAATGTAACATTCAGACATGGCAATTCTTTTAAAGATTTATCTTTAAAAATAAACAACACTCCTGAAGGTGGTGTTTTAGTTTTAGATAAGGATTATATCTATATTGACGGATCAAATAAGGGAATTTTAATTAATAAAACCATTATAATAGATGGCAATGGTCATACAATTAGTGGAAATAATGCCTCAAGAATTTTTAACATAAGTGCAGACAATGTAGTTATTAAAAACATCAATTTCATCAACGGAAATCCGATTGCAAAATACTTCTCAAGAGATATTGGGGGCGGAGCAATTTATTGGAATGGCGCAAATGGTAGGGTTAAAAACTGCAACTTCTCAAACAATGTGATTCGTGGCATTGAAGATGACCCGTTCGATAAGGAAGAAGAAATTGTCAAGGAAGATGGGACTGTCATACATACTATCCGATTCCGTCCGATGGGTGCAAAAATAACTGAAGGTGGAGCAATAGTCTGGAATGGAACAAACGGCACTGTTTTGGATTGTGTATTTAGAAATAATCATGTCGGATATGCAAATTCAGGAGGAGCTATCCAATGGAGAGGCGATAATGGAAAGATATTGAAATCCCAATTTTACCAAAATGATGCATGGTGTGGTGCTGCAGTCTGCTGGGTTGGAGACAATGGATTTATAAGCGAATCAACAGTAATGGACAATGGGTTTTTCGATGGAGGAATCTACTGGTTTGGTAAAAACGGAACAATAGTTCACTCAATTTTGGTTGGTAATGGATATCCTTTAGTATTGAGATCCAGCGAAAAATTAACTGCAGACTATAACTTTTGGGGAGATACAATCTACAATATACCTAAAGTGGAAAAACCTGATTTTGTATCTAAATGGCTGGTCTTAAATTACAATCATGACGGTAAGTTTTTACTCAAAGGTGATAACATAACTGTTCGTTATGATTTATCCTATTTGGCAGATAAGGATGGAAACGTGTCACGTTACAGTGATGCTTCAGGTCTTTATGATGGTGAAATTAATTATACTGCTGAAAGAACAGGATATTTGGATATAACATTTGACAATGGCATCAAAATAAAAATCGATGCTAGGGAAGCTATTGTAAGCAGTGATGTAACCAAATATTATCAAAACAGCAAAATTTCTTTTAAAGTCACTGTCTATGATTTAGTTGGAAAAGTCGTTTCAAAAAAAGTTAAATTTACAGTCAACGGTAAGAACTATTTTGTCGAAACCGATAAAAATGGTGTTGCAACTTTAAAATTAAAATTCAAACCTGGAAAATATACAGTTTATTCTTCTTATGGGGATGCAAAAGTTAAAAATAAGATAATAGTTAAGAATACATTAATTACTAAAAATATTTACAAAAAATTCAAAAAATCAGGTAAATTCTATGTTAAGGTTTTAAATTCAAAAGGAAAAACATTCGCCAAAAAAGTAGTTAAAATTAGTTTTAAAGGGAAAACCTATAAAATCAAAACCAATAAAAAAGGAATAGCTACTTTAAAAATTTCTAAGAATTTAAAAATTGGAAAACATATAATTAAAACAACTTATAATGGTTTAACAAATACAAATAAGATTATAGTTAAAAAATAACTATTACTCTTATTTTTTTGTTAAATATTCTTTTTTTCATTTTTAATCAGTTTCAAAAGTTCAATTGGATAATTTTAATAACCTTTTTATTAGATTAAATTAAAAATTATAATTAATTAAAGTTTATGGTGATAATTTATGAAAGCTGTAATTCCAGCAGCAGGTTTTGGAACAAGATTTTTACCTGCTACTAAGGCACAACCTAAGGAAATGTTGCCTGTTTATGACAAACCTACTATTCAGTATGTTATTGAAGAGGCAGTGGCATCAGGTATTGATGATATTTTAATTGTAACTGGTAGAAACAAAAGATCTATTGAAGACCACTTCGATAAATCCTTTGAACTGGAACAAACATTGCAAAGCGCTGGTAAAGATGACCGTTTAAGACAGGTTCGTGCAATTACTGATTTGGCTGATATCTGTTATGTAAGGCAAAAAGAACAGAGAGGACTTGGAGATGCAATTTATTGCGCTGAAAAGCATGTTGGTGGAGAACCATTCGCTGTTCTTTTAGGTGATTCAATCACTAAAGGTCCAACTCCCTGCACAAAGCAATTAATTGATGTTTATGAAAAGTATGGTGCATCTGCAATTTCTCTTGAAGAGGTTCCAAAGCATAAGGTAGAGAGATATGGAATCATTAAAGGAACTGAAGTGGAAAAGGATGTTTATAATATTGAAAAACTTGTTGAAAAACCATTGGCCCACCAAGCTCCTTCAAATCTTGCTATAATGGGAAGATATGTTTTGACCCCTGATATTTTTGATAAAATTGATGAAACAGAACCTGGTGTTGGTGGTGAAATTCAGCTTACCGATGCTCTTCAAAAATTGGATGCAATTTATGGAGTTACATTTGACGGAAAAACCTATGATATAGGTAATCGTTTCGAATGGCTTAAAACTTCAATTGAATTTGCAATGGATGATGAAGAGTCCAAAGATGATTTGATGGAATATATGAAGAAAATGATTAGTCAAAATGAATAGTTATTTCACATGAAATAACTTTTTAACTCTTTTTTTTATGGATGATATTATGCAATATCGGTTGATTGAAAAAACCGGCGATGAAGTTTCTGCTTTAGGTTTTGGGGCAATGCGCCTTCCTTTAAAAAATGGTAAAATTGATCGAGAATTGGCTAAAAGGCAAATCTATTATGCAATTGATAATGGTGTTAATTTTATAGATACTGCCTATCTTTATGGAGACAGCGAAAAATTTTTAGGCGAGATTCTTCAGGGTGAGTATAAGGATAAGGTTAAGATTTGCACAAAGCTGCCATCCATTCATGTTAGAAAATATGAAGATATGGAAAACTTTTTGGATGAACAGCTAAAACGACTCCAAAGAGATTATATTGATTATTATCTTATCCATTCAGTTGATTTGAAAACCGTTAACCGACTGCTTAAGAAAGGATTGATAGATTTTTTAAACAAGGCAAAAAGTGAAGGCAAGATTAAGCATGTTGGATTTTCATATCATGGTGTTAAGGAGGAATTCGACTTATTGATTGATGGCTATGACTGGGATGTGGTTATGGTTCAGTATAACTACTTTGATGAAAATGTTCAGGCCAGCACTGAAGGTATTGAATATGCTGCTTCAAAAGGAATGGGTATTTTTGTAATGGAACCTTTAAAGGGAGGTATTCTTGC
>NZ_CAJOJM010000010.1:4666-65110 GCF_905234905.1 Methanobrevibacter sp. UBA188
GCGTATTTTCCGGAATGAATTCCATTGAACAAATTGAAGATAATTTGGCTGTTGCTAATTCCACAACACCTCTGTCCATGACATTTGAGGAAATGGAAACTGTGGAACTTGTCAAAAGAGTCATGAGAAATTCTTTAAAGATTAACTGTTCTACTTGTGGATACTGCATGCCATGTCCTCAGGGCGTCAATATTCCGGAATGCTTAAAAACATACAATGAAAAATACTTGTTCGATCATAAAGGTTTCATAAACACCTCATTGATAGATTACTATCAGTATGTTGGTGGAATCATGGGAAAAGCGGCCAATGCTGGTTTATGCAATGGCTGCGGCAAATGTCTGAGGAAATGCCCTCAAAAATTGGACATCATTTCCGAGCTTGAAAAAGTTAAAAAGGAATTTGAATTTCCGGGAATCAAATATATCCTTCCGATTGTTAAAACTGTTGGCATTCCTATTTATAAATATGCCATTAAGTTAATTAATCGTTAGGTATATCTTAAAATGTAATATAATTCAATAAATAATTTGTCTTCTGTTTTTAACCAGTTTTGTGACATGACAAAATCAATGCTTTCAGCCCATACATTATCTCTTACTATGTTGCTTACTTCGATAAACAATGGATTGCTTTTTTCTTTCATGAACTGGTCATATAAATCATTAGGCATTTTAATCACTTTAATTTTAAATTTAATTTATTCTATCTGTTTATATGCTATTTAAAGCTTGTTGAAGTCATTTTGAAAAATTGCAGTCATTTTTACATATTATTTAAACTTTTCGGATAGTGAAAAATTAATATAATTTAAAAACTAATTTTAGATTATAGGTGAAAATATGAAACTTGAAGAATTATTGGCACCATGTCCAAAATGTGGTTCAAAAGATAAAATTGCTCACAGAAAATTATTAGACAATCACAGGGCACATGCAGAAATGGAAACTGTAAAATGTGAAGGATGTGGTTATATTTTCTTTGTAAATGATGATATGGAAGAAGATGAAAAGAAAAAACTGTTAAATGAATTAAATAAGATACATGGTTAAAATGACATTTCATGTAATGATTATCCCTACTCTTAACTGTCCATCAAATTGTAAATATTGTTGGGGTTCTGAAAATAAAAAAGAAATGATGGATTTGGAAATTATCGACCAGATATGTGAGTGGTTAGCTGATTTTAGAGATGATAAAGTTCATTTCACTTTTCATGGCGGTGAACCTCTTCTTGCAGGTTATGACTTCTATGAGTATTCTTTGGAAAAGTTATCCCAATTGCCAAACTTCGAAGGATTTTCCCTTCAAAGCAATATCTGGCTTTTAACAGATGAACTGATTGATTTATTTGTTAAATACAATGTTGTTGTAAGTACAAGTATTGACGGACCGAAAGAAATAAATGATTATCAAAGGGGAGATGGATATTTTGATAAAACAATGTCCCGATATGAACTTGCAAAAAGCAAGGGGTTAATCATTAACTTTGTTTTGACAGTAACTGATTATTCTAAAGATTTCTCAGATGAACTGTATGATTTCTTTAAAAATGAAAAAATGAACCTTAAAATACATGCTGCCCTTCCGTCACTGAGGGGTGACAATGCTGATCCATGGGCTCTTGATCAGGAGGAACATGGTAAACTGCTTGTAGATTGGTTGGACAAGTATCTTTATGATTTGGATAAGTTCACTGTTATGGATCTTGACCATATCTGCAAATCTTCACTTAGAAGAAGAGGCACTCTCTGCACATTTGCAGATTGTATAGGTACAACATTGGCGGTAGGCTCTGACGGTTCGATTTATCCATGTTACAGATTTGTTGGAATGCCAGAGTATGTTCTAGGCAATGTAGGTGTTAATCCTAGTTTTGATGATTTAAAGGAATCTGATGCATGGGCAAAACTAATGGAATTTAGAGATTACGTTGATGAAAACTGTAAAAAATGTCGATATGTTAAATATTGTGAAGGTGGATGTCCTTATAATGCTATTGTTGCATATCAAACACCTCAGGCAGTTGATCCTCAATGTACTGCATATAAAATGATATTCGGAGAAGTTTCAAAAAGAATGAATAAAGAATTTGCCAAATCAGCCTTTGGAATGGGTGCGCCTGCTCCAAGAAAAGAAGGCGAACCATTTAGCATCATGGATTTGGCGATGAAACCTTGAGGATAATTATGGATAGAGATATTTTAGAAAAATTATCCGATTTGGAACATCAGCAATGGTGCGAATGGTCTGGCTCAGTATCCAAAGAGATATTTTCATTAATCACTATTTTGGATAGGTTTGAAGACGATTTGACTGATGATGAAAAGTTGACTGTTTCTAGAATTAAAGACAAGTTGGCTCGTTGGGATAATTTGCAGGTAAACTATTTTGAATTGTCTGAAAATGAAAAGGAAAAGGACAGAGTCTATGCTAAAAAAGTATTGTCTATTGTAAATGATTAATTTTTCAACAATCTAACTATAAAATGCTCTGTGACTAAAAAGTCAATATGCTAATGAATTATCTGTAATTACAAGAATACTTCTGACTAATTTTTTAAGTAATACTGAGTATTTAAATAAATCCAAAAAAAGTAATACTTTATATACTATATTTTACAAATATGTATCATAGTAATACTGAGTATTTAAATGAACTCAAAAAAAGTAATACTTTTGGGCTGTTTGGTACTTACTGAATTTAATTTTTTAATTGGTTTCAAGATTTTGAAATTTCCATTGAAAAATTTTTGAGTAATACTAGGTATTTAAATAAATTAAAAAAAAGTAATACTTTGAGGTGTTTTTGAATGATTGATGAAATAACTGACTTCCTATTCGGACTAAAAATGACTATTATTTCCGGCATATTTTTATTGATTGCAGTTATTTTTATGATTTTTGGAGTTGAAACTCCTATTTATTTAAACCCTGCATGGGGAACAGTAATAATAAGTGGTATTCCGATGTTATTGCTGGCAATGACCAGATTAATTCGTGAAAAATGGATTTCATCTGCACTATTGATTGCAATAGCTATGGTGGCATCCCTTATGATTGGGGAGATATTTGCTGCAGGTGAAGTTGCATGGATTATGGCATTGGGTGCTCTTTTAGAAGATTGGACTGTCGAAAGAGCTAAAAAAGGTTTAAGAAATTTAATCAATTTAACTCCGCAAACCGGAAGAAGAATTGTTGATGGTGTTGAAGAGGTAGTTCCTGTTGATGATATAAAAATCGGTGATACCTTAAGAATTCTTCCGGGTGAAAGCGTTCCGGTCGATGGTGAAATAATAAGCGGAACTTCATCACTAGACCAGTCAATCATGACTGGTGAGTCATTACCTATAGATAAGGAAGTTGGTGATGAGGTATTCTGTGGAACCATGAATATGTATGGTGCGATTGATATAAAGGCAACCAGTTTGGGTGAGAATTCATCACTTCAGAAATTGATTGACCTTGTAAAAGCGGCTGATGAAAAACAGGCTCCAACACAAAGAATTGCAGATAAATGGGCTACATGGCTAGTTCCTGTTGCTTTGATAATTGCTATTGTTGCATGGCTTGTAACAGGCAATATTGAAAGGGGAGTAACTGTTTTGGTAGTATTCTGTCCATGTGCATTAATTTTAGCAACTCCGACAGCAATCATGGCTGCAATTGGTCAGGCAACAAAATATGGTGTTTTAATTAAATCCGGTGAGGCACTGGAGACACTGGGTGGTTTAAATACGTTGGTATTCGATAAAACCGGAACTTTAACTTACGGTAATTTAGAAGTTTCTGATGTTATCTCTATAAAGGAAGATTTGACTGATTTGGATTTGCTTAAACTCACTGCTTCATGTGAGAAATTAAGTGAACATCCATTGGCTAAAGCTATTGTAAATAATGCAAAAGAAGCTGAAATCGACATTGAAGAGCCACAAGACTTTAAAATGTATCCTGGAAAAGGAGTTACATGTAAAAATTCTTATGGCCATGTATATGCAGGAAACTCCAAATTTCTATCTGAAAACAATATTGATATAAATATTGATACACAGCTAAATAAATTAAAAAATGAAGGTAAAGCTTCAATTATTGTTGCATTGGATAGTGAAGTTGTTGGTTTGATTGGTTTATCTGATGTAATACGTGAAGATTCCAAAAAAATGATTGATAGTTTACACGATCTTGGAACTGAAACAGTATTGCTTACTGGAGATAACACAGAAACTGCTAATTACTTTGCATCACAAGTTGGAATTGGTAAAGTCTATGGAAATCTGTTGCCAGAAGAAAAACTTTCATGGATTGAAAAATTCAAAAGCGAAGGCAAACAGGTATGTATGATTGGGGATGGTGTAAATGATGCACCTGCACTCAAAACAGCTGATGTAAGTGTTGCAATGGGTTCTGTTGGAAGTGATGTAGCAATAGAAGCGGCAGACATTGCACTTTTGGGTGATGATATCGGTAAGATTCCCTATCTTAAAAAACTTTCCAATTCAACATTATTTACAATCAAAGCAAACATTGCAATTTCAATGACAATTAATGCAGTGGCTATTGTATGTTCTGTATTGGGACTCTTGAATCCTGTAACTGGTGCTATTGTTCACAATGCAGGGTCATGTCTTGTAGTTCTTAATGCAGCATTATTATATGACCGGAAATTCGATGATTCAATCAAAAAAATCGACACAAAAAGTACTGAACACTCACATTATCACTTCCATGATGACGGTGAGCACTCCCATTCTCATGAATGTGTTGAAATAATTGATGAAATCAAAACTGAAAAAGGAATAAAGCATATGCATGTACACAAACATGCATTGGATAGACAAAGTTGTGAACCCTATCACAACTGATTATTTTCTTTTTTTAAAGTGAGTCCACCAAAATTATTTTTTTATATAAAAAATCAACAAATCACTCAAAAAATTTAATTTTGGAGGGGCACTGTTATATCAAAAAATGGTGTAGGCCACACCACGGTGCGACCAAAAAATTCAAAAAAAGTTGCATTAAACGATTTATTAGCTCAGTGACTCAACCATACTTACAAGTGTATCCATATCATAATGAGTACTTAGAACCATAACCATTTCAACGTCTTTGATTTTTATAGCTCCATTCAATCCATTTGCACCGATTTTATACATATCACCAGTTTTGGTCACATTAGCACCTTTAGCTTTCAAATCTTTAAGGGTTTTATTGACTAATGAGTCATCCACATCAGAACTCATTAGATATGTGACGTTCATATCGTTTGCAGAGTCAGAATATGATACTGCATCATCTAAAAGTCCACCTGATGAATCGGTTTTTTTGAATGTTGCGTTTTTAGGAACTTTCAACGCCGTCATAGTCATGATCCACAAGTTCCACTGCAGCAGAAACTCCACCCATTACAAGACCGAGTGTTGCCAAAACAATCAATATTGCGAATATCTTTTTCATAATGTATCTCCTTTAATATAATTTGACTGCTTTGAGGACAATGCATATCAAAAAGTCCAACTGAACTATACTGAAAGCAAATGTCCTTGTAGTCAAGTTACTTTTATTAGTCCATTTAATCACCACTTATGAAATTGATGGTGAGTGCACTAATAATATAAATATATGAAAATTCATTATATAAATTACTTTTTAATTATACATATTACAAGTCACTTAAAACGAAATCTTTGACCCATTGAAAATTTGTCCAACTGAACTTTTGACAGACAATCCATCATTAAAACTTTAAATATTTTGAATGATAATAATATGTTTAGGTATTACTATGAATGATAAAATAATTTTAGGACTTCCAAAGGGAAGTTTAAACAATGTGAAAAGAGGAAATACTCACCAATTATTTGTTGATGCAGGTTATGAAGTCAAAGGATATGAACCTGGTGATGAATCTTATGAAATTGAAATCTTAAATGATGATGATATTGTAGCATTTTTAACCCGTCCGCAATCCACTCCTGTTGAGTTGAACAGAGGAATGGTTGATATTGCAATTGTTGGTGAAGATTGGATTAAGGAAGAATCAGTTTTAAGACCAACAAATACTGTAAAACTTGGGGATTTGGACTATGGTAAAACCCGATTGATAGTTGCAGTTCCTAAGGAATCTCCATATGATAATCTTTCAGACTTTTTCAGAGCAAATAAGGATAGAAAAACCCCAATATTATGTTTCACTGAATATCCTAATTTGACCAGAAAATTCATCATGGAAAATGAGGTATATCAGGAAATGTATGGTGATTCAGTACCTTTTGTACAAGTTAGGGGATTGACTGACGGTGATAATGAAATGGTTCAGGTCATTAACTCTGACGGGGCTACTGAAGTTTACATAGCTAAAGGTGCTGATTTTATTGTTGATAATACTCAAACAGGAAGCAGCTTAAGAAAAGCAGGTTTAAAAGAGATTGAAACCATATTGCATTCTTCTGCAGGTCTTTACGCCAGTGAAAAATGTACTGGTGAAAAGCTCAAAAAAGCGCAAATGATTTATGAGCAGTTATTGGGTGCCATAACAGCTAAAAAATATTTTGATGTTAAATTCAATATTGCAAACTCAAAAATTGAGGAAGTTTCCAATTATCTGGTTGAAAACAAGTTATGTGCTGATGAACCTACACTTACTCCAGGTTCTGACTTTTCACAGATTAACGTGTTAATTCCTAAAGCCAAATTCCCTGAAATGATTGATGCTATTAAAGGATTTGATGCAACTTCCATTATCAGAAATGATTTGAAACAATTAGTTGAATAATCATTTATTTTCTTTATTTTTTTTTAAATATTTTTTAATATTACTGTTTTCCAATTTCAACTATCATTAATAATCATTAACATTTATAAAGTATTTCAAACATATTTAATAATAATTAAATTATTTATTATGGGGATAAATATGTTAACATCTGTACAAAAAGAAATTTTACAAACCCTAATTAACTTATACCAGTCTTCCAATGGTAAATCAGTCAAGGGTGAGGATATTGCAGAGGTCATGGGCAGAAATCCTGGAACAATTCGTAACCAAATGCAATCCTTAAGAAGTTTAGGTTTAGTTAAAGGTGTACCGGGTCCTAGAGGAGGATACAAACCAACAATTGAAGCTTATCACTCTTTAAACATTTCAGTTTCTGATAAGGATTCAAAGGTACCGATTTATAAAAATGGAAAAAGGGTGGAAGATGTTTCTGTTGCTAAAATAGAATTCACTAGTGTTCCTCAACCTAGTGAATGTGAAGCGGCAATTAAAATTTTAGGAAGCATTAAAGATTTAAATCTTGGAGATATCATCAGTATTGGCCCAACACCCGTAAATAATTTAGGAGTTATTGGTGAAATTGTAGGAAGGGACGATATGGACAATATCTTATTGGTTGATACCACTACAATCAGAAGTATTCCAAAACAAACAGTCGGAGATATTGCAAGCAGGGATGTAAAATCATTTAAAATTGATTGCTCTGTTAAAGAAGCTGCTAAAAAGCTAGTCGATAATGAAATTGATGGAGCACCTGTTATAAAAGATGGTAAAGTTGTTGGAGTATTTACATTAACTGATCTTGTTCAGGCAATAGCTGATGATAATGAAAACAAAAGTGTCGGCGAGTTAATGTCTACAAATGTGGTAATTGTTAATGAAGATTTAAAAATTGCTAACGCAATTGAAGTTATGCTTAAAAAATCTATTTCCAGATTGATTATTGCAGATAATGATAATAATTTACTTGGAATTGTTACAAGAACCGATTTAATTAATATTATTACTAATTTGGAACAATTTCCAATTGTAACCAATTAATTTTTCAGTGATTTAATGAAGGTAAATCAAATTACTGTCAATCAGGATATGAAAGTATTGGATTTATTAAATCAGTTTGATGAATCCGGTGTTTTGGGTGCGGGTAAAGTAGCACGTGCTTGTAATATCTTGTCAGATATGATTTTAGATGAGGATATGAGTGTATTTTTAAGTTTGGGTGGTCCTTTAATACCTGGAGGCATGAGAAATATTGTCACAAAGATGATTAAAGAAGGCCATGTTGACTTGATTGTAGCAAGTGGTGCAAATATTACTCATGATCTTGTTGAGGCTTTTGGAGGATCTCATTATCGACATGAAGGAAAAGATGATGAAGAGCTAAATGAAGAGGGTATAGGTCGTATTGCAGACATTAATGTTGGATCTGATGATTTTACAATTTTTGAAGAGGAAATCACTAAAATATTTGAAAAAATTGCTTCAAAAAAGAAAGTTGTTTCAATTCAGGAATTGCTCTATGAAATAGGTTTGCAGGTTGAGGATGAAAACTCCTTCGTTGCAACTGCTGCAAGAAATGATGTTCCGATTTTCGCACCGGGGCTTATTGATTCAATGATGGGTCTTCAATTATGGATTTTTTCACAAGACCATGATTTTACGATAAGTGCTGCAGGGGACATGCCTTTATTGTCAGATATTGTTTTTGATTCTAAAAAAGTAGGTGCAATCCTTTTGGGAGGAGGCCTTACTAAGCATTACACTTTAGCATCAAATGTAATTAAAGGCGGTCTTGATGCTGCTATTCAAATTACAATGGACCGGCCTGAGGCAGGTAGTTTAGGTGGTGCTCCACTTGAAGAGGCAAAATCCTGGGCGAAGGCTAGATGTGGATCCAGTCTTGCAAGTGTCGTTGGAGATGTTACCGTTATTTTCCCATTGATTTATGCTGCTGCATTGGATAAAATCAGCAATGATTAAATGAGTTAGATTATTTTAGTATTATTATTTTATGGGTTTTAGGCAATATTACAGAAAATAATGTCTTGAATTTATTTTTGAACATCGCTATGTGATAAAAAGTTGTATTATTATTTCTTGCGGTTGTGGTGTATTTAATATTTGGATTTTTTTGATTTTTTATATTTGATGAAAATTTGAATTAAAAAAAGAAGTAAAAAGGAATTTGAAATTCCTTTAAATTTAGTCGTCTCCGAGTTCAATACCCATTTTACCTGCTACTCTTGCGAGTAATACAGTAACAATAACAGCAATAATGGTTACAACTATAGCATATATGAATAAACTTGGAAGAGCATCTCCAGTACCTATAAATTGTTCGATTAATTTTTGAATAGCACCATTCCATGCTAAACCTGCAACAAATGCGAATGCGGTTGTAATCAATCCTAAAATTGTTTCCATAATTAATTTTGTTACTTCGTTTGCCATGATTTTTTCCTCCATTTAAATAAATTTGTTCAAAGATAATAAGAACAATATTATTTTTATTTCTTTTGATTAAAATAGTTTAGTTTCAATTCAATGATTCGATTAATTTCGCACATGCTTCTTTTGGATTATCTGATTCGTAAATACTTCTTCCAACAATAATTGCATTTGAATATTTTAATGTTTTTTTACCATCTCCTCCCTGCTTTCCCACACCTGGGGAGATGATAAATGAGTCTTTTCCAACAATGTCTCGAATATCTGACAATCTGTCAAGCCTGGTTGCTGGTGCAACATAGTTTGTGATTCCCATATCAACGCCCATCTGAGCTATTGCATCGGCATTTTTTTGCAGAAACATTTTAGCTCCAGGATGTGACATTTCTGTCAGTAGGAACAATTCTTTTCCATGTTTATTTGCCATGTCGAGGCATGCCTGTACGCTGTCAGATCCGACAAAGCCATGGCATATGATTGCATCTGCTCCCGCTTTGAATGTTTCGTCGCAGATTTTTTCGTTTGTTGCATCAATATCTGCCACTTTAAAGTCACAGATTACTTTAAATCCAAATTTATCTTTCAGTTTGTTTATTATTTCAAGGCCTTCGGCCAGTGCCAGCGGATATCCGATTTTAATTGTATCGATGTATTCTTTAATTGAATCGCAAATTTCAATAGATTCACTTTCACTCATCACATCTAGGGCTAAAATTAAGTTGTTTTTTATGTTCATGTTATCATCTTTTGGTATTTTCATATTAAAATAATTAGGTTATCCTAAATTTTGTTTAATGTATTACTAATAATATTTATATATAATAAGGTATATAATATCATTATCAATAAAACTTTAATAAATTTTAATTATATTTTAAATTTTTATTGAGTTATATATC
Organism: Methanobrevibacter sp. UBA188; assembly: GCF_905234905.1. Lineage (NCBI taxonomy): Archaea > Methanobacteriati > Methanobacteriota > Methanobacteria > Methanobacteriales > Methanobacteriaceae > Methanobrevibacter > Methanobrevibacter sp. UBA188. The sequence goes on from NZ_CAJOJM010000010.1 coordinate 14,791, forward strand.
AATTAATATTGATAGGTTATTTGGAGGAAATTATTTATGCATATTATGGAAGGATATTTACCATTGAACTGGTGTATTATATGGTTCGTCATATCATTCATCGTTGTAGCATTTGGTTTATATCAAATTAAGAAAATCGTAGATGAAACCCCTGAATCCAAAGCTTTACTCGCAGTAAGTGGTGCATTCATGTTCGTCTTATCATCTTTGAAATTACCTTCTGTTACTGGAAGTTGTTCTCACCCTTGTGGTAACGGATTAGGTGCAGCATTATTCGGTCCTGCTGTAACCGCAGTACTTGCAACTATTGTACTTTTATTCCAAGCATTATTACTTGCTCACGGTGGATTAACTACTTTAGGTGCAAACATATTCTCTATGGGTATTGTTGGACCATTAGCAGCATGGTTAATATATAAAGGTTTAACAAAAGCTAATATTTCATCAACTGTTGCAATCTTCTTTGCAGCATTCTTAGGTGACTTATTGACTTATGTAGCTACTTCATTCCAATTAGCTATTGCTTTCCCTGCTCCAAGTTTCGGATCAGCATTAACAAAATTCTTAGTTATTTTCGCAGTAACTCAAGTACCATTAGCTATTGGTGAAGGTCTATTAACTGTAATTATCTGGGACAGATTAAAAGCTTACAAACCAAAATTATTAGATAAATTAGGTGCTTTAGCTCCTAATGAAGCATAAGGTGATATAAATGAAAACATCAACATTAATTATATTGGCTGTTGTCTGTATCATATTATTCATTGCACCATTAATAATGTTTAATGGTCATGGAGAAGATGACGGATACTTTGGTGGTGCAGACGATGCAGCAGGTGAAGCTATCGAAGAAACAGGTTTCAAACCTTGGTTTTCATCTATATGGGAACCACCTAGTGGTGAAATAGAAAGTTTATTATTCGCTCTTCAAGCAGCTATAGGTGCAATCATTATTGGATATGCATTTGGTTATTGGAGAGGACAAGGTAAAGAAGAATAATTTTATTCTTCTTTTATTTTTTCTTTTTTTTTAAAGTGATTTTATGAAATTTGATATGGATTATATTGCACATCACAATGAATTAACAGAATTTAATCCTTACTTTAAATTGTTTTTAACAATCATATTGTTAATTGTTACATTAGCGCTTGATAATCTATATTTTGATGTATTCATATTTGTTGTAATGTCTATTGTCATTTTAGCCATTGCAAAAATCAACTACAAATCCTATTTAAAATTCCTGTCAATTCCAATGGCATTTCTTGTTATAACATGTATCTTTTTACTGTTATTCTTTGGAAAGGGCGAGGTAATATATGAAACAGGAATATTTGGCATAGTGGTCACTGATGATTCTTTTCATTATGCGGTTTATACATTTATGCGTGTAGTGGGTTGTTTACCAATTTTAGGTTTTTTAGCACTTACAACACCTATAGCAAAGATTTTAAATTGTCTCAGGACTTTGAAAGTCCCTAAAATCATGATTGAAATTGCACTTTTGATGTATAATGTCATTTTCATATTCCTGAATGAAATCGATACCATGCAGAAAGCCCAAAACTCTAGGTTGGGATATCATTCCTATTGGACTTCATTCAAGTCTTTGGGTGCTCTTGCAAGTACAATATTTTTGAGATCCCTTGATAAAAGCGAAACATTACAACATTCTCTCGATTCTAGAGGATATACAGGTGAACTTCCTGTTTATGTACCACCAAAAAAGGAGGAATAATATGTTAGAAGTAAAAAATATTAAATATGCTTATAATGCTGATTATCAGGCTCTTAAAGGAGTTAGTTTAAAGGTTGAAAGGGGAGAAATGGTTGCTCTCTTAGGTAAAAACGGTGCAGGTAAGTCAACTTTGTTTTTACATTTAAATGGGATTTATGAACCTGATGAAGGTCAAGTTTTCATTGACGGAGAAGAATTGAAATATGATAAAAAGTCTTTACTCAAATTCAGACAAAAAGTTGGTATTGTGTTCCAAAACCCTGATGACCAAATTTTTGCTCCAACAGTAGAGGAGGATGTGGCTTTCGGACCTCTTAATTTAGGTTTGCCTATGGAAGAGGTTCAAGACAGAGTTGAAGAAGCACTTGCTCGTGTTGGAATGAGTGGCTTTGAAAAAACAGCTCCGCATCATTTAAGTGGAGGTCAAAAGAAAAGAGTTGCTATTGCAGGAATTCTTGCAATGAAACCTGAAGTTATGGTTTTGGATGAACCTACTGCAGGTTTGGATCCTCAAGGAGTAGTTAATCTTCAAAAATTATTGAGAAATTTAAATGATGAGGGAATTACAATTATTATTTCAACTCACGAAGTGGATTTAGTTCCAAACTATGCTAAGAGAGTATTCGTTTTGGTTGATGGATTATTGATTGCTGAAGGCACTCCTAGAGAAATATTTGCGCAACCTGAAATATTAGAACAAGCTAATTTGAAAGTTCCTATTGTCACTGAATTATTCCAAGACCTTGAAAAGGAAGGATATGACATGAATGGGGACTATCCGTTAACAATTGATGAAGCTAAGGATAAGTTTTTAGAATTGTTAAACAAAAACTAATTTTTTTTTAAATCAGATTTTTTTCATAATTATACTGCCCAAAGTATTACTTACAGTATTAATTCATAATACTTTTTAATTATTAACTAAACATTTATATTATTAAAGACATATTTTTTCATAAGGTGAATTTATATGAGAATTGGAATTTGTGACACTACATTTGCACGCTTTGATATGGCTTCAGCAGCTATTGATGAGCTTAAAAATAATGCTTATGATTTAAAAATAATTCGTGAAACTGTTCCTGGTGTTAAAGACTTGCCTGTAACAGCTAAAATTCTCATTGAAGAAGAAAATTGTGATATTGTAATGGCACTTGGAATGCCTGGACCTATGGAAAAAGATAAGATGTGTGCTCATGAGGCATCAACAGGCCTTATCAATGCACAGCTCATGACAAACACTCATATTTTGGAAGTATTTGTCCATGAGGATGAAGAGGAAGATCCTGTTGAACTTGCAAAGCTTGCTGAAAACAGGGCACGTGAACATGCTCAAAACCTAATTAAAATGATGTATCACAGAAAAGCAATGAGAAAAGAAGCTGGAATGGGAATGCGTGAAGGAAAAGAGGATGCAGGACCATTATAATTAAAGGTGTAAAATGGAATATGAGATAACTGCCGAAGATAAGAATGCAACATATGTGGTTCTTCCGGCATATAATGAGGCAACAAGAATCCAACCTGTATTGGAATCTATTGCAGAGAAAGGATATAATATGGTCATTGTCAATGACGGTTCAACAGACAATACTTTGGATGTTATTCTTGAATCTAAAAGAAAATATCCGAATCAAATCCATGTCTTTTCTTTGATGATTAATCGTGGTGTGGGTGTTGCTACACAAACAGGCTTTGATGCCGTTTTGAATTTCAATCCAAAATATGTTGTCAGTATGGATTCGGACGGTCAGCACTCGGCCGATGATTTGGATAAGGTAATAAAACCATTGGTTACAGGTGAAGCTCAGGCTGTTATTGGTGTAAGGCCACTGGAGGATATGCCTAGAAGCAGAAATTATGCCAATGCAATCATGAATTTTTTAACAAAGATTTTTTATAGAGTGGATGTAAGCGATTCCCAAACAGGTTTCAGGGCAATTACCAGAGATGCATTGGATAAAATTACCATTAACGCTACTGGATATCTCATATCTTCAGAATTCATACGTGAAATCAATGACAATGATATTCCATTTGCAGAAGTTCCAATCGAAACAATATATACTCCTGAAACTCAGGCAAAAGGAACAAATACTACTGCTGCAATAAAAATATTGCTTCAGATGATTAAACATCAATTTTAAGGTGATAATATGTTTTTATATTCTTTAATATTTCCAATAATTTCCATTATAGCGATAGTTTGGTTTACACTCAGATATTTAAGGGGAAAACATTCTGCAGTTACAACTGTATTGTGGGCTCTTTTCTGGATTATTGTAGCAATATTTTCACTTTTCCCAAATTTAAGTAATCAATTCGCTAAATTAGTGGGTATAACTCGTGGTTTAGATTTTATTATCATTTTAGTATTCATAGTATTGTTCTATACTATTTTAAGACTTTACTTTATTGTTGATAAATTGCAGAATGATTTGAATACTGTTGTAAAACAGGTTGCAATACAAAATGAAGTTACTCTTGATGATGAAGAGGAATAAGTCATGTTATATTTTAGAGGATGCACTGCAAGGGAAAAACAAACTGGTATTGCAAAAGCCACTGAAAGACTTCTTGAAGTTGCGGGTGTCGATTTTCACACATTGGATGATGAAAAATGTTGTGGATCTGTTTTACTTAGAACTGGTTTTGTCGATGAAGCGCAAGAGCAAATCAAAAAGAATGCTAAAATTTTAGAGGGAGAAAGCATTATCACTTCCTGTGCAGGTTGTTATAAAACTTTAAAAGATGATTATGAAGGTTTGGATGTAGTTCATATTTCACAGCTTTTATATAAACTGATTAAAGAAGGCAAACTTAATTTTTCTAAAAATAATCTGAATGTTACTTATCATGATTCCTGTCATTTGGGTCGCCATTGCAATGTTTTCGATGAGCCTAGGAAAGTAATAGAATCTGTTGCAAACCTGATTGAAATGGAAAATATCCGTGAAAACAGTCTGTGTTGTGGTGCTGGAGGAGGTGTAAAATCAGCATATCCTGAAATTGCTGATGAGATGGCATCCTCAAGGATAGGTCAAGCAAAGGAAACAGGTTGTGAAACATTGGTTACTCCATGCCCTTTTTGCAAACTCAATCTTGAAAATGATGATATTGAAGTTTTGGATTTAACTGAATTTTTAGTAAAATATGGTGATGTAAATGGAGAGCAGTGAACTTGAAACAATGAGAAAATCTTTCAGTACAGTTAAAAAAAGATCAGGTACTATTAAAGACTCACCATCCACTAAAAAATTAATTAAGAGAGTTCAGGAAATTAAAAAGTTCTCCATTGAAAACAATAAAGAATTATTCAATCAGACATTGGAATCATTTAAACGCAACGATATTGATTTTAAAATTGCAGATTCATCAAAGGATGCATTGGATATTATTGATGAATTGCTTGTAGAATATGACTGCAGTACAATTGCTAAAGCCAAATCAAATACATTAGGTGAAATCAATCTTAAAGCACATCTTAAAGGAAGTAACATTGATGTTGTCGAAACTGATTTGGGTGATAGGATACTACAACTTAAAAAGACTGATAATAAACCTGTTCATCCAACAGGTCCTGCTTCTCATTTAAATATTTCCAAGATTGCGGATATAGTTAACGATTCATTGGATGTTAATGTTGACCCTGAAGCTAGGGAAATCATGGAAATTGTCAGGCATGATGTGTTGAAACGTCTTGAAAATGCCAATGTAGGTATAAGTGGAGCCAATGCAATAGCTGCTGAAGAAGGTTCTCTTGTAATGGTGCATAATGAAGGCAATATTTCAATAGTTTCACTAAAAGATTTGCATATAATTGTAGCTGGAATTGATAAGATTGTACCTTGTCTTGAAGACGCAATATCAATTGTAAAACTAGAAACAATTTTTGCAACAGGCAATTTTGTAACATCATATATGAATGTAATATCAGGGCCATCAAAAACAGCCGACATTGAAAAGAAACTCTTAAAGAACATGTATGGTGCTGAAAAAGTAGTTGTCATTCTTTTGGACAACGGAAGAAGTGAAGCTACTGATGAATGTCTTTATTGCATAGGATGTGGAAATTGTGTAGTTCACTGTCCTGTATATAATGCCGTTGGAAATGAATTTGGTTTCAATAATTATTTGGGCGGTCGTGGAGTGGCAATGTCCAAGTTTATTGAAGATGAAGAGACTTGCTATGATTCTGGCCTTTATATGTGTACTTTATGTGGATTATGTACTTTAAACTGCCCAGTAGCTATTCCGACAAATGAAATAATTGAAAATATGAGAAAATTATCTGCTGAAGTAGGATTCTATCCGAAGGCTCACGGCAAAATAAAAGAGAATATTTCTAATAATGATTCTCCATATTAACTACTTTTTTTTAAAAAAACAATAGTATTATAAGTAATAAGAAAGTAATATTAATATATTATAATATTATATTTTATTGGAGGAAATTTATGCTTCTATTAATAAGTCCTATAAATCGTGAAGAGGCTCTTGAATCTATTGAAGGCGGGGCAGACATTGTTGATGTAAAAAATCCTAAGGAAGGTTCTTTAGGTGCTAATTTCCCTTGGGTTATTAAGGAAATCAGGGAATTAACTCCTAAAGATAAACTTGTTAGTGCTACTTTAGGTGATGTGCCTTACAAACCAGGTACAGTTTCCCTTGCGGCAATGGGTGCTCATGTTTCTGGAGCTGATTATATTAAAGTTGGATTATATGGAACAAAAGACCATGATGAAGCGGTTGAAGTCATGGAAAATGTTGTCAAAACTGTTAAAGATGTAAGTGAAGATACTATTATTGTTGCAGCAGGATATGCTGATGCTCATCGTGTAGGTGCAGTAGGTCCTATGGAAATTCCAAAAGTTGCTAAAGATGCTGGATGTGACCTTGCAATGCTAGATACTGCTGTTAAAGACGGTCATACATTATTCGATTATTTAGATATTGATCAATTAAAAGAATTTGTAGAAGAGGCTCATGGTTATGGTTTATTGACTGCGCTTGCAGGATCCGTTAAAAAAGACCAATTAAAACCATTAAATGATATTGGCTGTGATGTTGTCGGTATCAGAGGAGCTGCATGTGTGGGTGGTGACAGAAATACTGGTAAAATACACCATACTGCAGTAGCTGAGCTTAAAGAATTATTGGATTCATTCTAATCAGGTGTAAATTATGTCGTTTTCAAAAAAAGTTCAAGAAGCAAGAATGTCTTATACTTTTGATGATTTTCTCTTATCTCCTAATGCAAGTTATGTGGAGCCTAAAGATATTGACACTACCATAGAATTAGGTAAGGGAATTAAATTAAATATTCCAGTACTTAGTGCAGCTATGGATACTGTAACCGAAGCAGACCTTGCAATCGCTATGGCTCAACAAGGTGGTGTAGGAGTAATTCATAGGAATATCTCACAAGAAAGACAAGTTGAAGAAGTAAAGAAAGTAAAAAATGCTGAAGATTTAACTATTCGTGATGTTATTACTATTCCTCCAGATTCCACTGTTGCTGAAGCTCAATCTTTAATGCATGATGAACTTATCAGTGGTTTGCCTGTTGTTGATGGTGATAAAATCATGGGTATTATCTCAAAAAGAGATATCAGACCAGTTTTAAAATCAGAACCATCCACAGCAATTAAGGATATAATGACATCGGATGTTGTCACTGTTGATGAAGGAGTTTCTACCGAAGAAGCGTTAAATGTTGCATATGAAAATAAGGTTGAAAGACTTCCTGTCGTTAATGATGGTAAATTAGTTGGAATTATTACCATTAAGGATATCTTAAACCAAAATCAATATCCGAATGCTGCACGTGACGATAATGGAAACTTTTTGGTTGCTGCTGCATGTGGACCGTTTGATTTGGAAAGGGCAATGGCTCTTGACCAAGCCGGTGCAGATATCATTTCCATTGACTGTGCTCATGCTCATAACATGAATGTGGTCAAATTCACTGAAACAATCAAAGATAATATTGATGCTGAATTATGTGTAGGTAATATTGCTACAGCTGAAGCTGCTGAAGATTTAATTTCTATGGGTGTAGATGCACTTAAAGTAGGTATTGGTCCGGGTTCAATGTGTACTACTCGTATCGTAGCTGGTGTTGGTGTACCTCAACTTACTGCTATTTCTGATGTTGCTGATGCTGCCGCTGATTCTGGAGTTCCTGTCATTGCTGATGGTGGTATCAGATACTCTGGAGATGTTGCTAAAGCTATTGGTGCAGGTGCAGATGCGGTAATGCTTGGAAACTTGCTTGCAGCATCCTTGGAAGCTCCTGGTGATATTGTAGTAATGAACGGTAAACAATACAAAAAATACCGTGGAATGGGTTCTATGGGTGCAATGACCAGTGAGTATGATGGAGGATCAGACAGATACTTCCAAAGTAATAAAAGTAAAATGAACCATACTAAGTATGTTCCTGAAGGAATTGAAGGTGCTGTACCATATAGAGGAACAATTGCAGAAATATTATTCCAGTTAGTAGGTGGTTTAAAATCATCTATGGGTTATTGTGGTGCGAAAGATATAGCTGCAATGAAAGAAAATGCAAGATTTGTTAGAATTACAAGTAGCGGTATTAAAGAATCCCACCCTCATGACTTGTTGATTACTAACGAAAGTCCTAATTATCCAACTCTTGAATAGTTGGATATTTTTTAATTTTTGTTTTGATGAGAATCCAGTGAAAAATTTGATTTGTAGGAAGAAGTATTTTCTCATCAAAATTATTTATATTTCAAAGAGAACCTTGTGTTTTCTATTAAATTAACTAGTTTTAAGAAAACATTTAAATATTAGTAAATGCTATATTATCATATTAGATAATTTTATGATTATTTTAGATAATCTATGTAAATTAAAATAATTTACATTTTAATTAAATTTTATTGATTACGGAGAGAATATAAATGGCAAGAACTAAAAAAGTTGGTATCACAGGAAGATTTGGTGCAAGATACGGAAGAAAAGCAAAAAGATCTGTAAAAATCATTGAAGAAAACATGAAAAAAAATCATGTTTGTCCTAAATGTGATAGACCTTATGTAAAAAGACAAGCTGCTGGAATTTGGAAATGCAGAAAATGTGGTGCAGTATTCACTGGAGGAGCTTACGTTCCTGAAACTCCTATGGCAAAATCTGCAGCACGTAGTATCAGAGATATTCGTGTGGAGGAATAGACTTTGTATAGATGTCCACGTTGTGGAGCAGAAGTAGACCATAAAAGCTACATGGAAAATAAATGTCCTAAATGTAGATATAGGATTTTATTTAAAAATGTTCCAGAAACAACTAGAGTTATAAAAGCTAGATAATTTATCTGCTTTTAATATATTTTTTTACTATTTTTGATTTTGTATGTTAATTTCAACTTCTAGGAAACCTTCTCAAAAAACCAGGAAGTTCTGTAAAAATTTAGCCCATTCAACAGGTTCAACTTCTGTTAACAGGGGTAAAATGAATATGCGTGAACTTCTTTTGAAGGCTTTGGAGTTAGATGAATTTAACTTAGCAGTTGTTAATGAACTTAAAGGAAATCCAAGTAAAATTACTTTTTATTCTAACAAAGGTGAAGTTTTACTTGTAATTCTCATTGGAGCTTCTCTTGAATTTGAAAAGTTAAATATTGCTCCATCCAAATTAAAAATAGTGTCTCATGTTAAAAAACTCGATGTCTTAAGTGAAATTTTGGACATTGAGCTGGCTGATAAAGCAGAGGATAATTATATATTAATTTCTAGTGATGATGATTTGGTAGCTAAAATTAATTTTATCAATAAATTCGGCGATAAAACCAATTTTCAGATTAATGTAAAGAAAATCTTAGAGGGTACACATGAGTGAAGGTCCTCTTGAATCTGTCAAAAGTGATATAGTTATCGAATTTGAAAGTAGCGCTCAGGCTAAAATAATTTATGATTCTATTATATTGGAATTCGATACGGCTCCGGATTTTAGATCATCAATGTCTATAGAATTGGAAGATTCTAAAATATTAATCAATATTGATGCAGAGGATTCCACCTCTTTTAGAGCTTCCATTAACTCGGCGATTAAGTGGATTAAATTAGCATTAGAGATAAATAACTTAACAAATTAATGTTCATATATAATTAAATAGGTGATATAATGGAGATTCCAGAAAATATTCAAAATCAATTAAATCAGTTTCAACAATTACAACAACAAGCTCAAGCAGTAAATATGCAAGTTCAAAATGTTGAAGTTCAAATTCAAGAAACTGAAAAAGCTTTAGAAGAACTCAAAAAAACCGATGAAAATACTGAAGTATTTAAACAAGCAGGTACTTTACTTATTAAAGTGGAATACAGTGATGCTTTATCTGAAATGGAAGAAAAATTAGAAACTCTTCAATTAAGAAAACAAACTATGGCTCGCCAAGAAGAAAGAGTCATGAAAAAACTTGAAGAGATGCAAGCTACTATTCAAACTGCTATGCAAGGAATGGGCCAATAGGCTTATTTTCTTAATTTCTTTTTTTCATCGATTTTTATGTCAAAGTTAAAAGTATTAACTCAGGAAGATTTGTCTAAAATTTCAGATGATTTTGGCGAAATTTTAGAACAGGAAGTTTCAAAAGTAATTTCCACTAAGGAATTGGAAGATTTAGATTTGGATATTGTTCTTAGTTATGAAAATGAACAATTGGACGTTGATGTTGATGTTGGAGTAATTTTTGATGAGCTTTCAGAAATTAATCAAGATCAAATCACTAAAGCCATTGATGAAGCTTATTTGAAGTTTGATTCTTATATCGATGACAATTTCAGAGTTTAATTATTTTTTTTAAATATTTGTGTAATACTTTTTTTATGTTTTTTAGTAATTTAAGTAATACTTTTTTATAAAAAAGTATTTATATTATAAAGTTCAACTATTAAATAAGTTTGAAGTAATTGCAATAGCTTAGCAATATATGGACAAACACGTAATACTATCTTTCAAATTCCCTCTTTTAGTTACTTCAAACTGCCTACTTTATTTTTTTCAATTTGACTTTATCAAGCAAATTTTATTATTTTTCACGGGATTATGGATTTTTAAAAAGGTGGAGTTTATCTTTATTTTTAATTTTTTATAATATGTTTATTTTTTAATAAATCAATTAAAAATTTTTTAAAATTTTTATAATTTTTCTACAATTCATATATTCAAGTTTACTTTAATTTTTTTAAACTTTAGTAACATTTATATACTATGTAAATTAACTTATTAAATAGAGGTTCATAACATATTTGTTATTAATCGAAAATTGATCATTATTTTTAGTATACTCGGAAGGGGCTAAAAAACATTTTAGCTCTTTCCACCTCCTTACGATTTTTTTAAATACTTGTTTTATATAATTATAATTATGATTAAAAAAATACCTGTAATTGATTTAAAACAACACCAGGCTGTAAGTGGCAAATCTGGCATGAGAGATACTTACCAACCATTAAGAACTGTTTTTGCACCATCTTCCAATCCCGTTGAAATTGCTCAGGGATTAAAATTAAACGGTGCCGATGAGATGTACATTGCTGATTTGGATTTGATTGAATCAAGCGGTCACAACATTTCCGAAATTAAGTTGGTTAATACAATTTTGCCTGTAATGTTTGATGGTGGTGTAAAAAACTGCGAATCCTTTGATTTTTTCCTCGATTATGCTTATAAAATTATTGTCCCAACAGAAACTATAGAAAGCATTGAAGAGATGGAAAAAATATTTGAAAAATATCCTAAAGAAAGAATTGTTGTAAGTATTGATGTAAAAAACAATGAATTATACTCTAAAAATTTAGATTTAAATTTATCTGAGTTTAAGAAAATTTTAAAGAAATTGGATCCCAATGAAATCATTCTTTTGGATATTACTGGTGTCGGTACAGAAAAAGGATATAATCAAAAACTTTTAGATGAATTTGAAGATATGAAAGAAAAGTTAATTATTGCAGGTGGTTTGAATAAAGAATCTATTGGTGAACTAGATTCTCAGGGTATAAAAAAAATATTAATTGGAACTAGCCTACATTCCGGCGAAGTAGGAATTCTAGATTAACATTCTTAAAATCACATATGGCAGTAAGCAAGCTATAACGAATAATGTTATTCCTAAACCTAATTTAGTTTTGCTTTCTTCAAGTGAACCAGAAATAATCATTATTAATGCTAAAAATCCTAAAATTACTGGTAAAATATGAGAAAATATAGTTGTTCCTATAGTCGCCATTTTAAATCACTATTATATTTATTTATTTTTAAGTTATTTAAAGATAACTTAATTGTACTTTAAATTTTTTATTTTTAAGATTTAATAACTTTTTTATTATATCATTGTTAAATATTATTATTATGAGAATTGATAAGCATCATCATCACAAAAAAGCTGGTGATAATTTAGCATTTGTTTTTTTCATGAATCTCGCATTCAATATTATTGTCCTTGTTGGGGCGTTTGCTACCAACAGTATGGCGATTCTTGCTGATTTTATTCATGACATGTCGGATACCATTTCAATTGCATTGGCTTGGGTATTGGAGCATGTTGCCCAAAGGGATTCAACAGATAACTATTCCTATGGTTATCAAAGATTTTCAATTCTTGGCGCAGTCATAATTTCCGTTTTTGTGATTGTAATGGCTTTTGTAATTTTGTCGGAAGCAATTCCAAGACTGTTTTCGCCGGAGGGTGTTGATGCTGAAGGGATGCTGATTGTTGCAATTGTTGGAATAATCTTCAAATCACTTTCAGTTTACCGTTTGCACGATGGGGAGACATTCAATGAAAAGGCAATTTTGTTCCATCAGTTGGGAGACATATTTGAATGGATTGCCATTTTGATTTTAAGCGTTATATTGATATTCTGGGATGGTGCACCATATCTTGATCCTTTTGTTTCAATAGGTATTGCTATCTGGTTGATATTCAATTTGGGAAGGAATCTTTATAAATCCCTGGAAGTCCTGCTTCAAAAGACTCCTGATAATTTCGATGTTGATGAGTTCAAATCACAAATTTTGGCAATTGAGGGCGTAAATCATATTGATGATTTTCACATTTGGTCACTTGACGGAATTGATTCTGTTATGACTCTAAAGGTCAATGTTGATTTTGGAGAAAATGTTGAGGAAATTAAAAAAGAGATTTATAATATTTCAAACAGATATCATGTTGTTGACATTACTATAGAATTTGATTAATTCAGAGATCTTTTTTTAATTAGCAAATGGATGATTGTTATGACTTTGGTTGTTATCGGGCCTGTGACAAGGGATCTGGTTGTTATCGGAAATGAGAAGTCTCATAAGGTAGGTGGAGCGACCTATTTTCAAAGTTTCGTTTTTGAGCAGTTTTACAAAGATTATTTGGCGATTGTAAATTGTGATGATGAAAATCTTGTCAGTGATTTTCCTGATTTGAGTAAAGTTAAGGTAATTAAAAAAGACAATACTCATTTTTTTATTAATTACTATCCTTTTGAGGATAATTTGGATATTCGTAAGCAATTAAGCAATTTTGCAGATATTTCAATTTTACCATCTGATTTAGAGGGGATTTTGCCGGAAAAAATTGATGCTTTTGTCATAAATCCATTAAATCGTCAGGATTTTCCTGCTGAAACTATGGAATATTTGAAAAGTTTCAACGTTCCGATATTCATCTCGGTACAAGGTTTTTTAAGAGTCCCTGGCATGGAAGATAATGAAAATTACGCTATAAAATTAGATAACTTTGATGATTTGAGTAGCATTTTATCAGGGGTTCATGTAATATTCATGGATGAAGGTGAAGCAAGCATTGTTGGGTGTGAGTTTGATGTATGTGAGATGGTCATAACCAACGGTTCCAATGGGTCTAGGATTATTGGTGATGGGGAAATTAAAATTGATGCTGTGAAATGTGTTGATGTTGTGGATACAACAGGTTGTGGGGACACTTATATGGCGGCATATATTTCTCAGAAATTATTGTCTAAATCAACTGAAAGCGCTGGAAACTTTGCATCTAAGATTGCAGGTGAGAAAATAAAAAATTCAGGACCTTATTTTAGCAACGATTAGATTGGTAGTCTAATTTGATGATTTCAATATTGTTATTTATTCATTTTTGAATTTTGCAACTTTTTAATTAAAATTACTTTATTTAGAAAACTTTATAAATTAATATTATTATATTTATATAATGTATTTCTAAATTTTTTAAACACTACAAGGGTCATCATGTTAAATAAGTCAAGTAATATAATTGAAAAGGAATTTAAAAATCTACGTAAGGAGCTATTGGATTTAACTTTAAGAAATCAACTTCTTAATTTTAAAACAAGAGCTAAAACCATTACTATCGTAAATCAGTCTCCTGTAAACCTTTTTCAAACATTGGTTCTCCAAGATAATAAGATGTATTTTGTAGCCAATAAGAAGGATAAAAAGGAGGATAAGTCTTCTGTATGGGATCATATTCCATTCGATTTTTCAAAGTTTTCAGAAGGAGACAAGAAATTAGCTACTGATTTAACTCCAAAAGAGCTTCAAAAAAGATTATATTACATTAACAATCAAGCAAAAACAATGCTTCAGGAGCAAGGTTATAACATTTTATATTTGGCAATTGGATTTTTGCAATGGAAAGACAAATCCAAACCAAGACAAAAAAATAATGCTCCATTGGTGTTAATTCCAGTTGCAATGGAAAGAAAAAAGGTTGGTGAATCATTTAACCTTGAATGGACTGGGGAAGATATTCAAACAAACATTTCTCTTAAAGCCAAATTGTTGGAGGCAGGAATTGAACTTCCAGATTTTGAATTCAAAAGATATGGTGAAGTGATAGACCATTATATTGCAAGTGTCAGAAGGGCAGTATCAAGAATGGATGGATGGGAAGTAAACAATAATGTGGCCTTAGGATTCTTTAGTTTTACAAAGTTTGTAATGTATAATGACTTAAACCCTGAAGCATGGGAAGATAATGTTGATTTAACTAAAAACGAATTGATTCAGGCTATTTTCAATCCTGCAAAAAATGACCAGGAAGCATTTAAGGAAGAAGATATCGACTCACAACTCGAATATCGGGACATGTACCAGGTGCTTGATGCCGATTCATCACAGATTGCCGCCATTCAGGATGTAAAGGCAGGGCGTAATCTCGTTGTAGAGGGTCCGCCGGGAACCGGTAAGTCACAAACAATTGTAAATTTGATAGCGGAATTATTGGCTGAAGGCAAATCTGTTTTATTTGTTTCAGAAAAGATGGCTGCACTTGATGTTGTAAAGGACAGATTGACTGGTGTAGGTTTGGGCAAATTTGTATTGGAGCTCCATTCCCATAAAACCAGACGTAAAAAATTCCTGAAAGACTTGCAAAAGGCAACCAATGTGAGGGCTCAGGATCCATTAAACATTGACCAGACCATTCGTAAATTGGAGACATTGCGCCGTCAACTTGATGATTATTCTCAAATTATTCATAAGCCGGCATTTGCTGTTAATCTATCTCCTTTCCAATTATATGGAATGAAGGAATCAGCAGATGATCATTTTTCAAGAAAAAATGCTTTAATGCCATTGGTTAGATTCCAAAATCCTGAAACAATAACTCTTAAAGAATTGGATGACATGAAAGTGTCTTTGGAAAACCTTGCTGAGTTGTATCAGACAATCTCTAAGGAAAACCCTTGGAGCAAATGTTCACCGAAAAGTTTGCTTCCAGCTGATTTAAGAGAAATCGAGATGTTAATCAATGATACTTTGCATGCATTGGATAATTTCCTGGTTGAAAGGGGAAGAGTCTATGACATTTATGGAATCAAAAAGCCGGATACATTGAATGAGTTTCAAAATTCACTTTCAGCTTTTGAAGTTATCAAATCTCAGAATGCTGAATTAATCGATGGAAGTATATTAAAATCAGGGGCATGGAATAATAACAATGATGATGCATTTAAACTAATACAGGAGCTTGAAAGATATCAAAGATATTCTGGAATTTTAACTAAATTCAATCAAAGTATTTTCCAGGTGGATATTGACAGGTTAATATATGAGTTAAGAAATATTTCAACTAAAAAATTCAGATTCTTCAATAACAAGCAGCACATAGAACTTGTTGAGAGATATTATGCAGTTCCTGTTCCTGGAAGTGTTGATGAGATTATAAGAGATTTGCAGGAAGCAAAAGCAGTTATAAAAATAAGAAACAATTTGGAAGCTAATAGGGCATTGGGTGAAAAATATTATGGTGCATATTGGCATTTAAATGCAAATCCAAATGATTTAAAAGAAATTGCCAGATGGATGAATGAATTCACTGCACTCGTGCGTGATGGAACATTTTCCGAAAATACCATTGATTTGATGAGTAAGGATTTATTTGATATTAAACCTGAAAGGGATCTTGCAGAATATATAGATTCAGGTGAGGAATTCGTACGTGTACTTTCGAAACTTAAAGATAAATTGAATCCAAGAAGTAAATTAATATTCAAAAGGGAAACCGGTGATGTGAGTTTTGAAGCATGGCAGGAGCAATTGTACAAATGGAGAGGCCAATTGTCAAGTCTTCATTTATGGTCTCAATACTTAAATACAAAAAATTCCTTAAAAAATTCTAACGCTTCCATGTTTGTTGATTCCATTGAAAAAAGAAACATTAAAAAAGATGATATTGAAGCTTTGGTTGATGGAAATTTTGCAGATTCACTTTTAAATATATTATTTGTTGAAAATCAGGAATTAGCTACATTTATTGGAGAATTGCATGAAAATAGAATCCGTGAATTTAAGGATTTGGATAAAAAGATATTGGTTCTAAACAGAAAAAGAATTTTCCATAAATTAAACAGCAACATTCCGAAGATATTTGGCGGAACAGAAAATCCTCAGGCAAAAATACTTGCAGGAGAATTTACAAGAAAAAGCGGACACATGCCAGTTCGTAAACTCTTGGAAAAAGCTGGAGGGATGATAAAACAAATCAAGCCTTGTTTTATGATGTCTCCATTATCAATTGCACAATATTTGGATCCTACAAATGAGGAATTACAATTTGATGTTGTTATTTTTGATGAAGCAAGTCAGGTAAAACCGGAAGATGCATTGGGTGCATTTATGAGGGGTAAAACTGCTGTAGTTATGGGAGATACTCAACAATTGCCTCCAACTTCATTTTTCGATCAAATGTCTGATGCAGATAGTGATGAAGAGGAAGCAACTTCTCTGGATATGGAAAGTATTTTGCATTTATGTAAACTTTCATTCCCTGTAAAGATGCTTAAATGGCACTACAGGTCACGTCATGAATCATTAATTTCCGTTTCAAACAGGGAATTTTATGATGATGACCTATTGGTATATCCTTCTCCTTCACATTCAGACCCTGAATTAGGTTTGAAGTTCCATTACAATCCAAATACTGCATATGATAGAGGTTCATCCTCCGCAAACCCTCTTGAGGCAAAGGATGTAGTTGAAGAAATTTTCAACCATTTCGAAAAATATGGGGATACTAAAAGTTTGGGTGTTGGAACATTTTCTGTTGCTCAAAAAAATGCCATTCTTGAAGAATTGGAGGTTAGACGTAAGGAAAGGCCTGAATTTGAAGCTTTGTTTTCTGATAATAAGGATGAACATTTCTTTGTTAAAAACCTTGAAACAATTCAAGGGGATGAAAGGGATGTTATTCTAATCAGTGTAGGTTATGGTTATGACAATGACAGAAAAATGTCTCTTAACTTCGGTCCGTTAAACCAAGACGGTGGGGAAAGAAGGCTAAACGTATTAATTACTCGTGCAAGAGAAAAATGTGTTGTTTTCTCTAACTTCAAGGCATATGATATGAAATTAACAGCCAATCCTCCATATGGTGTAAAATCCCTTAAAGAATTTTTAGAATATGCTGAAAACTTGACTTTAGGAACCCAAGGACCTGAAATGCATACTAAAGAACCGTTTGAAGATGCAATTGCCAACTATTTGGAAGAAAACGGTTACATTGTTGATAGACAAATCGGTTGTGCAGGATTTAGAGTTGATTTGGCTATTGTCGATGATGAAAATCCAGGAAAATATATTTTGGGAATCACAACTGATGGAAAAATGTATTCATCAAGTAAAGTAGCTCGTGACAGAGACAGGTTGCGTGAACAGGTATTGACTGGACTTGGCTGGAAATTGTACCATTTATGGTCTACTGACTGGTATAGAAACAGGGATTTGGGTCGTAAAAAATTATTGGATTTTGTTGAAAAATCCATAAAGCAATCTCGTGAAGAAGAAAAACGAAGAACTGAAGAGGCTAAAAAATTAGCTGAAAAACGTAGAATTGAAGCTGAAAAAAGAGCTGAAGAATTAAGATTAGCTCGTGAAAAAGAAGAAGCTGAAAAAAGAGCTCAGGAAGAAGCCGAATCTGATGATGAAATTAATCCGGAAGATATTGGTCCAAGTGATTTTGTTGAAGTTGAAAAAGTTGATGATGGTGATGTTTTAGAAAAACCTATAGATGTAAGTGAAATCAATCCATCAGAATTCTTCGAAGATGACAATCATGAAAAATCTACAAAAAATGAAAAATTAGATGATGTTGAAACCGTTTCTGAGTTTGTTGCTGCGGAAGAGGTTGTTGATGATTCTGTTGATGTTAAGGATGATTCTGAGTTTGTTGCTGTGGAAGAGGTTGTTGATGATTCTGTTGATGTTAAGGATGATTCTGAGTTTGTTGAAAATGAAATTGTTGATTCTTCCGAAGTTAATGTTACTCAAGATAAATCAAAAAGTGATGATGACTTGAATGATGTTTATGTAGAAAATGACTCTGAATTCGTTGCTGATATTCCTGAATCTGCTGATGAGGAAAAAGCAGATGATGCAAAAGTAGAATTGGCAGAAAATGAAGATAAATCCTCTGATGATGATGAAGTATGGGAGTCAAAAGATGAAGATACCTCTCAAAATGATGATGCTGAGGTTTGGGAAGAAGATGATGGAATCTCTCCTGAAGATAATGCAGAGGTTTGGGAAGATGAAAAAGATTATTCCGATGATGAATCTGAAAATAAATCTTCAAACCCTATACGTGATAAAATCAAGTCATTTTTCAAACATGATGATTCTGAAGAAAAGATGGATAAAAATCCATTATTTTCAGGACTTAGGTTTACTAAGGATTTAGGTAAAAATTCAGATTTAGAAAAAGAATTTGAGGATTCTCTTAAAGAAGATAAATCATCTGATGATAAGGTTGATTTAGGCTCTGATGATGACTATATCTATGTGGACCACAGTCATGATGATGAACGCTTTTTAGAAGATGAAGAAGAACCTATAATCTTTGATACACATGAAGATATTCAAGATGATGCAGATAATTTAAATGATGATTCTATTATTGTAGACCACAGTCATGACACAGTTAAAAAAGATTCTATCAATGAAGAAATGACATCAGAAAATGTCAAAAAAGATGATGGCTCTTTCGATTTCAAACAAGAGCCGATTAATTCTGATGTTGATGATATTAAATTTGACTCAAATGTAGAAGATCACCCTGGTGTTGATGATATTAAATTTGATTCAGATGTAGGCGATTATTCTGGTGTTGATGATGTTAAAGTTGAAAACATTGCAGATGATGAAGTCATAGAAGAAAATAATTTTGATAATCCTACAGAAAATGATGATAAGGTTGATTTGGGTTCTGATGATGACTATATTTTTGTCGACCACAGTACTGATGAGCCAATCGAAGAATCTGATGATAAAGAAAATATTGTTGAAGAAGATTCACAATCGAATATTGAAGAAAGACAAAATGATACTAAATCAAAAATGAGGCATAAATTGGATTCATTCATAGCTGATGTTATTAATAATGCAGAGTCTCAATTGGAGCCTGAAGAAATTGAAACCCTTCGCGGTGAAGTAATTGATGAAGATATTGAATCATCACATAAGCCTGCTCCTGAAGATGAATTTGTTGTTGAAGCTGAAATTGTAACTGATGGCGAAGATCTCAATATCTTTAATGATGTGCTTCCAGATTTAAATAATGATGTATCAATAAATGATGATGAAACAGAGAGTATTGAAGATTATAGTGATTTAAAAAGGCCAACTCCAAAAACAAACTTTGAAGATGAAGAATTAAATATTTTCAATGATGATTTGCCTGATATGAGAAATGATATTCATGATGAAGCGACTAACATTGTTGACAGGGCAATGGATGAATTTATGGAAGAAGTATTCAGCAGTAATGATTCATCTAATGAAAAATTCACTGAAACCATTGAAAATGATGATACGGATATTATAGAAAATGAAAACAGTAAAATAAATTCTGATAATCGTGATGATTGGTCTGTAGGTAATGATGATGTTGGAATAAATTCTGATAATCGTGATGATTGGTCTGTAGGTAATGATGATGAAGTAAATTCCAATAAATCTAGTGATGAATCTATAAATGAAGATGGCGTTACTTTCTATCAGGGGTCTAATGATGTAAAAAGCAAACTCAGAAAAAATAATTTGTATTATGATGATGAAAAACCTAGGTCAGTTAGGGATTCAATTCGAGGATTTAAAAAAGACATGCAATATATCAACAAATCATTAAAGGAAATAGAAAATCCTACCAAAGTTGATTATGTTTCTGTAGTAGATAGGACTGAGGAATATAATCCTGAAGATTACCTAAATATGCCGAGCGATGATGATTCCCAATTGATTATTGATCGTGAAGAGGAATTGACATTTGCTGAAAAAGAGGAAAAAAGAATCGAAAGAGAGCTTATGGCAGAATCTATTGAAGAAGATTTGACTGATGATGTTATTGTCAATGTTAACAATAAGTATGTTCAGGAGGAGATAAAAGACCAAACTCTTGAGGATATCATTCAATCTGCAAATGAAGATTATAAGGAAATTGAAAAGGAAAGATATAAAAATAACAATACCCTAAAATCTTTCGATGATAAGAAACTTCCTGGAAAAAGAAAACTGGAAGACAGTATCTTTGATTATGTTGAAGTTACAGACATTGGTATTCATTCCTCGGATGAGCTATACAAAAAACCATCCTCTGAAGTTGCCAAATCCATCAATGCCATTGTAGATGTTGAAGGACCAATTCATGTTAGTGAAGTTATAAAGAGAGTTAAAGACAGCTGCAATATTAAAAGAGCAGGTTCCACTTTGAAAAAGACTGTAAATTCAGCTATAAGAGAATCAGAAAATTCAGGTGATATAATCAAGATTGGTGACTTTTTATATGATGCTTCAAACAACAATGTTGTTATTAGAAGACGAAATAAACCTAATATTGATTTAATTTCTGATGAGGAAATCTCTAAAAACATTGAATTAGTCTTGCTTCACAAACAGAATATGACCACAAAACAAATTGCTAAGGAAACTTCACGCAATTTCGGATTTAAATCAACTTCCAAAAAGACAGCTGACAGGATTAATGGTGTTTTGGATTTGATGATTGCAAACAATAAAGTTAAAATTACCAATGATGTTGTTGAACTTAATTAGGGGGTTTTTAAATGTCTACAAAACTCAAATCTCCTGATAACTTGCCTAATAAGCCTGGTGTCTATATAATGCGTGATGATACGGATACCATAATTTATATAGGTAAGGCAAAAAATTTAGTCAAACGTGTAAAGTCTTATTTTCGTGAAAAGCTAGATAGGCCGAAAACTCAAATATTAATGAGTCATTTTGACAGTTTGGAGTATATTGTTACTAATTCTGAAAAAGAAGCGTTAATTTTAGAGGCTACTTTAATTAAAAAGCATCGTCCCAGATATAATGTTCAACTGAAGGATGATAAAAGATATCCCTATGTAAAGATTACTTCCGAGAGCTTTCCTCGATTGGTCATTACTAGAAATGTTACAAAGGATGGAATTTATTTTGGACCGTTCACTGATGTTGGTTCGGTTAAGCAAACTGTAAAATTCTTAAAGTCATTATTCAAAATAAGAACTTGCCGCAATATGGATGGGCCATGTCTTAATGCTCAAATTGATTTATGTTATGCGCCATGTGATGGTAAGATTTCAGAAAAGGAATATTCTGAAATTATTAACAAGATTGATTTGTTTTTCCAAGGAAAATATTCAACTATTGTTAAGAATCTCAAAGAAGAAATGGCTGAAGCTGCAAAAAATGAAGAATATGAAAAGGCAGCAGTAATAAGAGACCAAATTGCATCAATCGAAGAGATAATGGAAAAGCAATTTGTTGACTTGGTGGATGATGATTTGGACCAGGATGTAATAGCTATTGCACCAAGTAAAAATGAAGTTGTTGTTATCATAATGCCTATAAGAAACGGTAAGATTGTAGGGCGTGATGACTTTTTAATGAGTGGTTCACAATATGATTCATCATCTGAAGTATTGTTTGCATTTATTCAGCAATATTATGGATATAACAGGCATATTCCAAAACAGATTCTTTTGGATGAAGACATAGATGAAAAGGAATTGCTTGAAGATTGGTTAAGTGATTTGAGAGGAAATAAAGTTCATATTAAGGTTCCTCAGAAGGGAGTTAAATTACGTTTGGTAAAAATGGCTCGTAAAAATGCCGAAATTATCCAGCATCAAAAGAAAAAGATGGAAAATGCACTAATAGAACTTAAAAAATACCTTAAACTTGAAAATTTGCCTCGTGTGATTGAAGGATATGATATCAGTAACATTTCCGGTAAGTTTGCCGTAGGTTCAAAAGTATCATTTAAAGATGGAAAGCCTAATAAAAAAATGTACAAACATTTCAAAATGGAAACTCCCGGACCTAACGATTTTGCTATGATGGAAGAACTATTGACTCGTAGATTAAAAATGGTTGATAGGGATCCCGAACCGGACTTAATAGTAATCGATGGAGGTAAAGGACAACTTGGTATGGCATGTGGTGTTTTGGATAAATTGGACCTTGCTCATATTCCTATCATTGGTCTTGCTAAGGAATTTGAAGAGATATATGTTCCAAATACCAAAAGACCAATTATTATTCCAAAAAATAATAAAGCATTGCATTTGCTTCAGCAAGTGCGTGATGAATCTCACAGATTTGCAATAACATACCATAGAAAGTTGCGCAGCAAGAATATTCAAGCCTCTTCTCTTGACGATATTGCAGGTGTTGGTAAAAAACGTAAGGTTGCTCTTTTGAAAGAATTTGGAACATTGGAAAATATCAAAAATGCTTCAATAGATGATTTAGCTAAAATAAAGGGCATGAATCAGAAAACGGCTGAAAATGTCTATAATTTTTATCACTAATCAATTAACTTTTTTTTCAAAATTTAGCCTATTTTCCATTAACTTTAAATATAAGTATTTTAATAATGTTTTTATAATAATTGTAAAAGGTTTAATAAATATGGTTAAATGTCCCCGGTGTGGCTATGAAAATTCCGCCACAGCTACTTATTGTGATAACTGTGCCTATCTTCTAACTGATCATAAAGGTAATAGATTAAATAATAATAAAAGAACAAGCAGTTGGAATATGGGTATTGCTAAAAAAATTGTTATTGTTTTGGGTATTGTTGTAATTGCTTTGTTATTATTCTCTTTTGTTTATAATAATTCCCAACCATCTTCTGAAGAAGCTTTAAATGTCATTACGGACAATGGAAGTCTAAATCATTCTGATTCTTATCCTTATACAGCAGTCATAAAATATGATGGCAGCTGGTTTTCAAAAGTGGGTGATCCAAATTACCTTGTGGATGAAGCAGGTACTGGTCAAAAAAGAGTTCTTTTGGATTGCGCATCTTGGGAAAGGGTACATATTATGGCTCAAAAAGAAGATGCTGGTGAAGGCAATCTTACTATTCAACTTTTGAAAAATGGTAATGTTGTAGCTCAAAATTCAACTACAAATGCTACTGGAAGTATTGAAATAAATTATAATTATTAAAAAAATTATAATTCATTTATTTTTGCTTCAAGCAGTTCAATTAGTTCATCAGTTTTGTAAAGGCGAATTTCCTGTTCTTCTTTATCTTTGAAGATTCTGATAAATTTTGTAAGGTCATTGCATAATTGGTCGTATTGAATATTTAATGTGTTAAAGTTAGATAGTAGTCCAAATGCTTTTTCTTGGTCTAATTTTGGGTTATCTTGTAATATTCTTTCAATATTTGCAAAATGAGTTTCAATCATTATTTTTTCTTGCTCTAAACTGTCCATATATTCTTGAATTTTATTTTCACTAACCATTTAAATCACTTGTTTTAAATCTTTAATAATTAAAATATAAATACTTATACGGATAAAAATTTGTATGTTAAAAAAGGGGCATAAAGAATGATAAAAGTTGAAAATGTAAGTAAGGATTATGAACTTGATGACGGTACAAAAGTTAAAGCTTTAAAGGATGTTAGCTTCGAAGTTGAAGAAGGTGAAATACTTGGAATCATGGGGAAAAGTGGTTCTGGTAAAACAACACTTTTGAGAGCTTTAAGAGGTGTTGAACATATTGATGCTGGAAAAATCACTGTTGATGATACTAGTGTTGAAGCTGGAGCATCCCAATTTTATTATAATAATCTTAAAAAAGTCACTGCTATTCATCTTCAAAGATCATTTGGTTTATGGCCGGATACCGTACGTGAAAATGTTTTAAGAAAGTTATATG
The DNA here is from genome assembly GCF_905234905.1 of Methanobrevibacter sp. UBA188. Taxonomy (NCBI): domain Archaea; kingdom Methanobacteriati; phylum Methanobacteriota; class Methanobacteria; order Methanobacteriales; family Methanobacteriaceae; genus Methanobrevibacter; species Methanobrevibacter sp. UBA188. The sequence goes on from NZ_CAJOJM010000010.1 coordinate 39,222, forward strand.
CACGCAGGTACTTTGATGAAGGTGATGCAAATTTTGAAGTTGCAGAAAGTGAATTTGGCCAGGAAGCTGATGAAATACTGGAACTTGTTTCTTTAACTCACAAAGCCGACCATTATGCATCTGTTTTAAGTGGTGGTGAAAAACAAAGGCTTATCATAGCAAGACAACTTGCAAAACAACCGAAAGCTCTGCTTCTTGATGAACCTGCAACAATGGCATGCCCCAAAACAAAACAAGAGATATTGGATGCAGTTAAAAAAATCAACAAAGAATTAAACATTACTGTTATTTTAGTTTCTCATTTGCCTGATGTTCAGAAGTATTTGGCTGACAGGGTTATTTTACTTGAAGATGGTGAAATAGCTGATGAAGGTTCTCCTGATGAAATCTGTGACAAATTTATGGAAGGTATGGAACCTATTGCAGATATTGAAAATATTTCAACTGATGAAGATGTTATCCATGTCAATGATGTTTTCAAAAGATTCTACCTGTTAACCGGCGGAGAAGTTTTACAAATTGAAGATATTAATTTTAAAGTACAAAAAGAAAACATATTAAGCTTGATAGGACCTAGTGGTGCAGGTAAAACTGTACTCTTAAGAATGCTTGGTGGACTTGACGACCCTGACAAGGGAGAAGTTTTATACGATGTCGATGGTGAATGGGAGGACATTGACATTCCGGGAATGGGTCGTATGAAAATAAGGTCCAAATTGGGTTTCATGCACCAGGAATTTGCATTAAATCATTATGCTACTGTACTTGACCAGTTGGCTGTGCGTTTGGGATATAAAAATCAGGATATTGTAAAAGATGCACGTAAAAGGGCTGAAAAAATTGGTCTTAGTGAAGAGTTATTGGATTCATTCTATTTATTAACAGATTTACCTGAAATTGAAGCAAAAGAACGTTTACGACAAGTTGGTTTAGATGCTGAAATCTTAAATGATTTATTCCCTAAATTCCCTGAGACTGCTACCAAAGAGGCTGTTGCAGATATCTTTGAAAGTCTTGATTTGGATTTGGAAATTTTAAATAGAAAATCTTATGAATTGTCTGGTGGTCAAAAGGTACGTGTCATGCTTGCATTGATTTTGGTTTCAAGACCAAAATTCCTGCTTTTAGATGAACCATTTGGAGATTTGGACCCTGTTACATTGAGAACTGTAACTAATTCACTTAAAAAGATTTCAAAAACCTATGGTATCACTGTAATTATGGTATCACATAATACTGACTTTATTAAAGAATTAAGTAACCGTGCAATATTCATGGATGATGGAAAACTTATTGATGATAACGAAGATATTAATCAAATTGTAAACAATTTCATTGATTTCTGTCATGCAGACTATTTGACAGGGGATAATTAGATGTTTGATGTGATAATGGTTCCTATTGATGGGTCTGAGTATAGTTTCAAGGCGGCTGATGTTGCAATTGAAATTGCTCAGAAATTTTCTTCTAAAATCGCTGCTGTTCATGTGCTGGAAGAATTTTCATTTAACAGTTATGATTCTGAAGAGGATTCAGGTGATGCACTTTTAGCAAAAGTCACTAAAAAAGCTAATGAAGTTGGTGTCGAAGTTGTAGAACATTTGCTTACTGCTGACCCTCTTAGAGACATGAAATTTATAGCAGATCAAACCCGTGCAGATTTAATTGTCATACATGCTCACGGATCCAATAATAACAGGTTTGTATCATTTGATGAAAATGATGTTTCAGACACACAAATTGGTTCAGTTTCAGAAAGGCTGTTGAGAAATTCTGAAGTGCCGGTATTGCTTGTTAAATAATTAATTTCTTTTCTTTTTTTCATTGATTAAATGGTTATCTTTTACTAAACTTTTAAATAGTATAAAAAACTTAGTATTCATAACATAAACTATTTAATTTAAGGAGATATTTATGATTGTTAAAGATTGGTGCTCATTCTGCGGAGAATGTGCTGGAGTTTGTCCAAGAAATTTAATTCAAGTTAGAGAGTATGCTTTAGTATTTAATGATGATGACTGTAAAGATTGTGATACTTGCATTAAAGCATGTCCAATTGATGCATTAGAAAAAGAGGACTGATTATTATGATTGAAACTGATGTTATTGTAGTAGGTTCAGGACCTGCAGGTTCTAGCGCAGCAAAACACGCTGCTTTAGGTGGCGCAAAAGTTATTTTAATGGATAAAAAGTCAGAAATTGGTTCACCAAAAAGATGTGCTGAAGGTGTTTCAATTCAAGGATTAGAAAAATTGGGAATTGAACCTTCACCTCGTTGGGTAACTAAAGAAATTGAAGGTGTAAGAATTCAAACACCTGACGGAACTGACGTATGGTTAACTAAAGATGAAGTATCATTGCCTGAAGCAGGTTACATCTTAGAAAGAAAAGTCTTTGATAAACATATGGCAATGGATGCTGCAAGAGCAGGTGCTGAAATCAAAATTAAAACTTTAGTCACCGGTATTGAAAAGATAAATAACGGTTACATTGTTGAAACTGAATGCATGGGCGAAAAAATTGACTACAAATGTAAAATATTAATCGCTGCTGATGGTCCTGAAGGTCACGTTGCAAGATGGGCAGGCTTAAGACCAGCAGCAAAAGCAAAAGAAATGGAATCCGGTATTCAATATGAAATGTGTAATGTTGAATTTGAAAAGCCGGGTGTAATTGAATTTTACCTAGGATCATGCGCACCTGGTGGTTATGTATGGATTTTCCCAAAAGGGGATGACATTGCAAATGTCGGTTTAGCAATTTTACCTCACAAAGCTGAAAAAACCGCTAAAGAATACTTGGATGACTTTGTAGCTAAGTCACCATATTTGAAAAATGCTCAAGCTGTTGAAATGAACGTAGGTGGAGACCCTGTAGGTGGAATGACTAAAAAACTTTATGATGATAATATAATGGTTGTTGGAGATGCAGCAGGTCAAGTAAATCCATTGACTGGTGGAGGAATTATTTCCGGTATGACTGGTGGTATGTGCGCTGGTCAGGTAGCTGCCTTGGCTATTAAAGAAGATTGTTCCAAAAAATTCTTGAAACAATATGATAAAATGGCTCATGAAGAATTAGACCACGAAATCAAAAGATACAAAAAAGTACAGGAATACTTGCTTACATTATCTGATGAAGAACTTGACAGTATTGCTCATGCTTTCCAAGGTGAAAGCTTTGAAAAGATTTCAACAACTGAAATAGTTAAAAAATTAATCAAAGTATCTCCAAAAGCATTACTCAAATTAGGTAAATTCGTTTAGGTGTTCTAATTGATTTTAATTACTGGAGGCGCTGGTTATATAGGTGCCCATACAAATAAAGCACTTCATAATGCAGGTTATGAAACTGTTGTTGTAGACAATCTCTGTAAAGGTTATGAAAACTTCGTTAAATGGGGAAACTTTGAAAATTATGACTTTGGAAGCAGTGATTTAAGAGAAGTTTTTGAAAAATATGACATTGACGGCGTTATTCACTTTGCAGCTTTTTCATCAGTAGCTGAATCTGTTCAAATGCCACAGAAATACCTTAAAAATAATTATAAAAACACTTTAAATCTTTTAAAAATCATGAGAGAATTCGGTGTTGATAAATTCATCCTTTCATCAACCGCTGCAGTATATGGAAATCCTGAAAAGATTCCTATTACTGAAGATACTGAATTAAAACCAATCAATCCTTATGGACACTCCAAATTCATCACTGAAAAAGCTTTACAAAGAGAAGCTGAAAAAGGTGATTTCAATTATGTATCTTTAAGGTACTTTAATGCAGCAGGTTGTGACTTTGATTGTGAGATTGGGGAATTGCATGACCCTGAAACTCACTTGATTCCCTTGGTATTGGATGCAGCAATAGGCAAAAGAGAATGCATTTACATATTTGGGGATGATTATGATACTCCTGATGGAACTTGTATTCGTGATTATATTCATGTTAATGACCTTGCTGATGCACATATCAAAGCATATGAATATTTATGCAATGAAAATGAATCAAATATCTTCAATTTAGGAAATGGTGAAGGATATTCCGTTCGCGAAGTAATTGATATGTGTAAAAAAGTTACAAAACAAGATTTTGAAGTAAAAATTGATGAACGTCGTGAAGGTGACCCTGCAATATTAATTGCTGATGCTTCCAAAATCAATGAGAAATTGGGTTGGAAACCTAAATATGATCTTGAAGAAATTGTTTCTTCAGCATGGAAATGGCATGAAAAAATAAATGGAGTTTAGGTAATTTCCATGGAAAATGAGACTAATGAGTCAAAAATTGATGTTCGTATAATCGTTCAAGGATTGGATATTGCTCAAATGGTTTCAAAGGCTGTCAGTAATATTCAACTTGAAAGAGATTATAATATTATTGTTTCATCTATTATTCCAACTACTGAAGTAAGTATTGTTAAAAAGGTAGCTAAAGGTGCTGACATTATACTTATTGGTAGTTATGGTCGTGATGAAACTTATAATATTCTTTTTAATGAATTAAAAACTGATTTTAACAATGTTGGATTGTTTGATTATAATAATATAATTATTGAAGATGAATCCATAGACTTTAATTTGGCTCAAAAGGAAATCTTAAATTCAATAATAAAATCTACCTTATCTTATTCTTTAAATTTAATTAATATCCACACGCTGGAAAATAAACTGATGAAAGTAACTCATAATTATAATAATTTACTGGATGATTATAATCAGGTTTTAAAAGAAAATGAAGTATTTTCCCGTGAAAACAAGGAATTGCTTGAAGATATAAAGGAAATCAAATCTGAATTCGAATCATTTAAGTTACGCTATGAAGACATTTATTCCCGTGAAATTTTAGAAATTTTTGATTTGAATGAATTGTGGCAAGAAACCTTTAGGCAGGAGTTAACTTCAGAACAACAGGTTGTTATTGCAACAAATAAATTCAAACCGGACAATATTATTGTTGGTCAAGGTTATATAGCTTCTCAATCAAAACAGGAAGCAATTGACTGGTTGAAAATAATTAGGACTGCACTGATATTTGTTGAAGAAAACAAGGAAGATTTAAAGCAAAATCTGAAAGGTATTGATGAACCAAAACCTCCAGAAGTTCGTGATGATTATGACATTCCAGATAATTTTGAAAATTTCTGGGACTAATTTTTAAAAAATAAATATTATTTTATACTAGTTAAAAGAAAATTATAATTATACTATTTATGGGAGTTTGCATATGCAAGGTGAGATTGAAGATAAATGTGGTATTGTTGGGATTTATTCCAAAGATGATTCTAAAGACGTTGCATCCTTTGTTTATTATTGTTTATATGCTTTACAACATAGGGGTCAGGAATCTGCAGGTATAGCTACTTTTAACCCTGAAAAAGGTTTGAATTATTACTGTGGAATGGGTTTAATTACAGATGTTTTTAAAGACTATGAAATCCAGAATTTGTCCGGAAACATGGCAATCGGTCATGTAAGATATTCAACTACAGGACAGTCAAAACTCGAAAATTCACAGCCTTTTGTAACTGATTTTGATGATGGATTTATAGCTATGGCTCATAATGGGGATATTGTCAATTCCGATGATTTAAGAGATGAGCTTATAGGTGAAGGCTATGAATTTAAATCCGATACTGATTCTGAAGTAATTTGTTATATGCTTAAAAAGGAGCATTATGACAACAATAAAGATATTTTGGATTCCATTGAATCCGTTTGTGATAAATTAGTAGGATCTTATGCATTAACAATATTGGTTAATGGTGATTTATATGGTGTACGTGATCCTATGGGAATAAAACCTCTTGCTGTTGCTAAAAAAGGTGATGACTTTATTCTTGCTTCCGAAACCGTTGCTTTTGATGTAATAAATGCTAAATATGTTAGGGACATCAAGCCTGGTGAAGTTGTTTACTTTGAAAATGATGAAATTGAATCTCACATGCTAGAAAGTGCCGGTAGATGTAAGCTTTCACATTGTATGTTTGAATACGTTTATTTTGCAAGACCTGATAGTACTATTGATGGCATTAATGTTTATCAGACCCGGATGAATATCGGTCGTCAGTTATATGAATTGTATCCTATTGATGCGGATGTTGTAATTCCAGTGCCTGATTCATCAATCCCTGCAGCTATCGGATATTCCAGAGCTTCCGGAATTCCTTATGGTGAAGGATTAATTAAAAATAGGTATGTTGGAAGAACTTTTATCATGCCGACTCAAGAAGAAAGGGAATTGGCTGTTAGACTAAAACTAAATCCTATTAAAGATGCAATTAAAGGTAAAAAGATTATTTTAATTGATGACAGTATTGTTAGGGGAACTACTTCCAAACAATTGCTCGACTTAGTAAAAGAAGCGGAACCTGCTGAAATTCATTTCCTTGTAGGTTGTCCTCCGGTTGTTGCTCCATGTTTCTATGGTGTCGCAATGGCTACTAAAAAAGAATTAATTGCCGCCAATTATAGTGTCGATGAAATTCAAGAGCAATTAAATATTGATTCTTTAGGTTATATTACTTTACCTGCTTTGGTAGAAGCTATTGGAATGCCTAAGGAGAATTTATGTTTGGGTTGTCTTAACGAAGAATATCCTACAGAACTTCCTGAAGGTCTTGAAGCTGAAACTTATTATAAACCTTAGATATCATGGTTGAATTATTAGCTCCGGCTGGAAATTTTATATCATTACGTGCCGTTTTGGAAAATGGGGCGGATGCAGTTTACTTTGGTCTTGACGATTATAATATGAGGGCCAATGCAAAAAACTTTTCAATAGATGATTTAAAAGATGTTTCTAAAATTGCCAGTGAATATGGGGCTAAAACTTATTTATGTACAAATGTTATTTTAAATGAACGTTTGGCTCACGAATTAAATGATAATTTGGAGGCTATTTCTTCATCTGAAATAGATGGACTTATTTTATCTGACATTGGACTAATTGAGGATACTGTATCTCACGGACTTGAAGCTCACATCAGTGTTCAGGAAAATGTTACCAATTCATTTACTTTAAAAACACTGAAAAAATTAGGTGCCAAAAGGGCAATTCTTTCACGGGAATTGTCTTTGGACGAAATTGCCGAAATCAGCAAAAAATCTCCAATAGAAACTGAAATTTTTATTCATGGAGCAATATGCATGGCGATTTCAGGAAGGTGTTTTTTAAGCTATGGATTATATGGTCGCAGTGCAAATTGTGGGGACTGTCTGCAGCCCTGCCGTAAAAATTGGACATTGACATATGAAGAGGGAGAAGATAATGTTATTAACTTCTCGGATGTTGAAGATGAACGATTTGTTGTTACTGGCAGTGATGATGGTAGTTATAGGACAAACTTTTTTTCACCAAAGGATATGTGCATGATTGAATACATTCCTGAGTTAATGAAAAGTGGTGTTGCATCATTTAAAATTGAAGGAAGGGCCAGAAGTCCAGATTATGGGGCGATGGTTACTGGAATCTATCGTGAAGCTATTGACAGTTATGAAAATGATCCTTTAAATTATGATGTAAATGAGGAATGGATGGATGAGCTGACAAGCGTATTTAATCGTGGATTCGATACCAACTTTTATTTTTCAACTCCTTTCAAGACAAGTGAAGACAATCAATCAAAATACATTAAAAAGGACATTGGTCAGGTTGTTAACTATTACAATAAGGTTAAGGCAGCTGAAATTAGGATTTGGGATGATTTGAAGATTGGAGATAAGATAATTATTCAGGGTCAGACCACAGGCTCTGTTACTCATACAATAGACTCTATGCAAATAGAAGGTAAATCTGTGGATAATGTCAAAAAGGGAGTTAATGTTGCAATTGCAATTCCAACAAAAGTGCGTGAAAATGATTTTGTTTATAAATTAGTTGAGAGGAATGTTGATGGTTAAGAAAATAGCTATTTATGGAAAGGGCGGAATAGGAAAAAGTACTACAGTAGCTAATTTATCGGCTGTATGGGCAAACGATGATTTGAATTGCCTTGTAATTGGTTGCGATCCAAAGGCTGATACTACACGCACATTATACGGTAAAAGAATCCCTACTGTAGTCAACACATTAAAGGATAATCGAAAACCTGAAAAAGAAGATTTGGTGTTTACCGGTTTTAAAAACATACAATGTGTTGAAAGTGGAGGTCCTGAACCTGGTGTTGGCTGTGCAGGACGTGGTGTAATTGTGGCTATGAAACGTCTGGAACAGCTGGGGATTTTTGATGAGGATTTGGATGTTGTTGTGTATGATGTTTTAGGTGATGTTGTTTGTGGTGGTTTTTCCGTGCCTTTACGTGAAAAATATGCTGATGAAGTATTGATTGTCACTTCTGGTGAATATATGGCATTATATGCGGCAAATAATATTGTGAAAGGTGTTAAAAAGCTCAAAGGTAATTTAAGTGGTATTGTTTGTAACTGTCGTAATGTTGATAATGAAGAGCAAATTGTCAACGACTTTGCCAAAAGAATTGGAACACATGTTATTGGTACTATTCATAGAAGTAATTTAATTCAAGATGCTGAATTAGATGCAAAAACCGTTGTAGAAAAATATCCTGAAAGTGATGAAACACAAGAATACAGAGACCTTGCTTCAAGTATTATGGGTAATGAAAAGACTTCAACTCCGGAACCAATGGAAGATACTGAATTCGAAGAATTCTTTAAATCATATTTGTAAAAATGTATTATTCAACTGATTATGAATCACCCCTTGGAGAAATGCTGATTGTAAGTGATGGTGAAGCTATTTGTGGGGTTTGGTTTTACGGTCAAAAACATTTCAAATCAACAGTCATTGGCAAAACAATTCATGATGATGACTTGTCTATTTTTAAAAAGGCAAAACAATGGTTTGAAGATTATTTTAATGGTAAAAATCCACAAATTAATTTCCAGTTGAAACCTGAAGGCAGCAAATTCAGGCAAAAGGTTTGGAAAATCCTATCTGAAATTCCATATGGTGAAACATTGACTTATGGTGAAATAGCATCCAAAATTTCACCTAACATGTCTGCTCAAGCTGTCGGCGGTGCAGTAGGCCACAACCCAATATCCATTTTGATTCCATGCCACCGAGTGCTTGGCAGTGATGGAAAATTAACCGGTTATGCTGCAGGTTTGGACAAAAAAATTGAATTGCTAAAAATAGAAAATATTACAGCATATCGGTGATTGTTATGGGAAAATTTCCATTGCGTTTGATTGCAGCTATTGCATTATTTTTGATGATTTTTGCTTTAAGGATGTTTACAAACTTAGATAATAATGTTATTGTTTCCATTTTGTTAATATCTATTTTTTTAATAATATTCACATATGTTTTCAAAATTGAAGGGCCTAGTTTATTGAAAACGTTTGTAATCCTATTTTCATTTATTGTCCTTCCAGTGTTCGTTTTATTTTATCTGGGATTTTGGAATTCATTTTCAAATCCTCTTGTTGCTATCATATTAATAGCTTGGCGATAGTTGCAATGATTAAATTAAGCATTGTTGAAATAGAATATGATTGGATTGATGAAAAGTGAAATGTTTGCAGTTTCATTTTTTCTAATTTCGAAGCATTGATTTTTACAACACTGACTGTTTTTCCATTTTTCTTTGCATCGTTGCGAAAAAATTAAGTTAAAATATATGTAACGATTTTGACAAAAACATTAGTATGGATCTGCCAATCAATATTGTCATAGGTAATGCAATCTCATTAATTGCAGGCATTTTCATCATATTGAGCATGTGGGTTAATGATGAAAAGAAAGCATACAAATACCAATTTCTGAATGCTTTTATTTTAATGATTTCATCAATATTTTTTTTCTCATGGACGGGAGTTGTAACTATGGCAATTGCCGCATCCAGAAATGCAATTGTTTATAATGATAAATTAACATTTAAATGGACAATGTTTTTCATTGTTATTTCAATCGTAATTGGACTTTTGGTAAATACGATGGGTTTTGTTGGAATATTGCCTATTTTGGCCATTGTTCAAATTACTCTGTGCAACTATTATCTAAAAAATATTAAGACAATCAAGATTGGCTTTATTGTAAATAGTGCAATTTATATAGTTTATTTTTTAGCTATCTGGGATTTCTCTTCAACTATTATAGAAACAATAACTGCTTTAATTGGATTAATATCCTTGTTTAAGTTAGTTTTCTATGATTCAAAAGAAAATGATGATGCCAAGTCCATTGGCGATGAGGGATATTAATTATTCAGATGCTGAAAGATATTTTACATAGAATTTACAAAGTCTTATTCATGAAAAGACTTGCTATTTTTGACTTTGATGGAACATTGTTTGATTCGGTTCATGATGTTATTATTTGCTTTAACAAGGCATTGTCAATGAATGGTTTTCCTACATTAACTCGTGAGGAATATATTGAGAGATTGGGTGGAAATATCGATGAAATTGTTTCATTAATTTTGAAAGATAAAAATTCAAAAGAAAACATTGAATTGATCAAAAAAGATTATCAAAAACTTTATGATGAGTCTAATAAGGATAATACATTGCCATTTCCAAATTCTTTAGAAGTTTTAAAAGAACTGCAGGAAAGAAATATTCTATTGGCCATCAATTCGAATAGAACAACAGATTCAATAAAATATTTTGTATCTAACTTCTTTAAAGAAATTGATTTTGTCTCAATTGAGGGTCACAACCCTGATTTTCCTTCAAAACCAAATCCCTATGGCGTAAATAATATAATTAAAAAGGCAGGTGTTAGTTTGGATGAGGTGGTTTATATTGGTGATTCTAAAACTGACATCAAAACAGCTAAAAATGCAAAAATAGATTGTATACTGGTAAGCTGGGGTTATGGCAGTAAAAAAGAATATGGTGATAAATATATTTTAGAAGTAATTGATGATATGTATCAATTACTTGATTTCTTTGATTAATATTCTCTTGGAATTGGTAAGATTGGATATGGTGTTATATTAAGTATAGTTCTATTATAAAAAGCCGCATTTTTCCAAGGATATTTCAAACCGACATCAACAAGGAAATTATCTATAATTGCAAAGAAGTGTCTTTCCCTAAATTTTAAAGTCCCAACATGAACATAATAAAAGGTATGGTCCTCCATAAGATTCATTGCATCGCACATGTGGAAAAACAAATCAGTTAAACTGCAGCAATTCCCGGTCAATCTCAATAGTGTTGTTTCAGGGGTTTGGTAAAAACCAGCTTTTTTTTCATGCTTTGTATTTTTACTAATCCATATTGCAATTTTTTTAATGGCATCGATTCCAGTTGATTCCCCGACAATTAATTCAGCAACTTCTTTTACAAATGGGGATATGTTTCCAGAGCGTGTAACATTTGAATAGTAACATTCTGCCATAATAAAATGATTATATTCTTTTGGAATTAAATTACAGTTAATTAATGTAATGTTGTATGGATGTTTAATGCTTTTTTCAGTAATTATTAAATTTTTAAAGTTAACATTTTTAATAGTTAAATCTAATTCATTATTCTCAGTATTTATGTCGAATGTTGAGTTAACATTATCAATAGTATGATTTGGAAAATTCTAAATTGTCTTCTGAATCGTTGTAGACATAATCTTTTGTTAGGTTTATATAGTCATTTGAACTTGAAATTTCCTGTTTCAATTCACTATAAGTTCCAACATAATCATTATCTGTAACATTTTCATTTGCAAAAACACATGAAGTGGATAGGCAAATAAATATTATTACTGAAATAGTGATTAATAATTTTTTAATAATATTACCTCCATTACATTATAAGTTAATTGGTTATCTATTATAAATGTATGTTTTTTTTTACAATTGGATTTCCTTATTTTCAGTGTTAATATTATATTATTTTTTTTAAATTATATAAGATATATATGATACCTTTTTTAAACTGTAAATCAAATCTATTATTATGTTATTCGTAAACTATCCGAAATGTTCAACATGTAGAAAAGCTAAAAACTGGTTAGATGAAAATGCCATTGAATACGAGTCAAGGCATATCGTTGATGATAATCCTCAAGCCGATGAAATCAAGGAATGGTGGGAAAAATCAGATTTGCCACTCAAAAGATTTTTCAACACTAGTGGCATGAAATATAGGGAATTAAAACTAAAAGATAAACTTCCAGACATGTCTGAAGAGGAACAATTTGATTTGTTGGCAACCGACGGCATGCTTGTAAAAAGACCAATACTTGTTGGGGATGATTTTGTTTTAGTTGGTTTTAAAGTCAAAGAATGGGAGGAAAAATTGCTATAAAAGAGATAGCGGAATTTTTTGATTTTACCCTTATTTTGGAGGAATTTGAACTTGGGATATGAGGTTCGGAAAATGGGGGAGACATAATGTCACCTCAAAAAATTCCTTATTGGGAAATCCAATGAAATCCAAATGGGGATTAACTATTCTTTGGCACTTGATTTAATCAAATCACAACTTGTTTATACTGGTGTTTTCAAATATTTGAATAAGATTTGATTGATCTTACTATTTCTGTATCGATACGACATCTGGTTTGGAATAGCTACTGCGTGGGCTTGCAGTAATTTTTGTTGTATCGAACAGCAACTTGTTTTTATATTTGTGTTTTAATTGAACTAGCATTCAGTACTTCTTGTGCTATTTTGATGAGGGAAAACATTTCATTTTCATTCCATTCGTTTATTCTATTATTTTTTGCCATCTCCAAAAGTTTAGAAGTTACATTCGTGCAACTTCTACTTCCAACTTAGACTTATAGTATATAAAAGCTTTTTGTAACCTTTTGGTCACTTCAATACCGTAAAGTTTATATATGATGAATAACAAGTCATAATAACCTATCTATTTTTTAGGAGGTAATGCTCATGGAAACCTTAAAGCATATTAAATCATGTCCTATAGAATTAGTTGTTAAATTAATAAATAAAAAATGGGTAATTCAGATCATACGTGATTTATTCTTTGGTAAATCCCGTTTTCATGAATTTAAAGAAGATAAACCAGATCTTTCAAATAAAGTTTTAAGCAACTGCTTAAAAGATATGGAGAAAAATGGTTTAATCCATCGTATTGTTGATAAATGCGATAGGAAAAACGTAAAGTACATTTTAACAGAAAAAGGAAAATCATTAAACAAGGTATTGTATGAAATAGCAATGATTGGTGTTGATGGTGAAACTTATTCTGATAAAATTAAAAATGATGTAAAAGAAACATTTAGAGAAACATTGCTCTAAAATAATTAATTGAATATGGTGGGCGGTGCCATATTTTTTACTACTTTTTTTTAAATTTCTTTAAAAAATACTGTTTAGTATATAATTCAAACATTAACTTTAAAAAATAGAAAAATCATAATTTATAGTGATTAAATATTTTAGGGGACAAAATATTGTTAGATATAAAATTATTCAGAGAAAATCCTGAAATCATTATAGACTCTGAAAAGAAAAGATTTAGAGACACAGATAATGTTGAAAAAGTAATTGAATATGATACATTGTGGAGAGAAGGTGAAAGGAAACTTAACTCTTTAAGGTCTGAGAAAAATAAATTGTCCAAATCATTCAAGAAAGCAAAGGAAGAAGGCAATTTAGAAGAGGTAATCAAAAGGTCTAAAGAGGTAGCAGCAGAAATTAAAGAATTGACTGCTAAAAATGCGGAATACCTAAAACTCAGAGATGATTATAGATATAAAGTGGGAAACATAATTGATGAAGATGTGCCTGTGTCCGATACTGAAGACGATAATGTGGTGGTTAGGACATTTGGTGAAATCCCGCAACATGATTTTGAACTGTTAAATCATGTGGACTTGATTAATAAAATTGATGGTGCAGACCTTGAGACTGCAGCAAGCATTGCAGGGGCTCGTTTTTACTACTTGAAGAGAGATATCTTACATTTAAACTTGGCATTGATTCAATTTGCTTTATCAGAACTTGAAAGTGAAGGTTATATTCCAATGCAAACACCATTCTTTGTTAAAGGTGAAGTTGCAGCAGAAACTTCTGAATTGGGCGAATTCGAAGAGACATTATATAAAGTGGAAAATGAGGACATGTATCTTATTGCAACTGCAGAACAGACATTGGCTGCTCTTCACAGGGATGAAATTATTTCTCCAGAAGATTTACCATTAAGATATTGTGCACTTTCAACCTGTTTTAGAAAAGAGGCAGGTTCACACGGTAAGGATACCTTAGGAATATTCAGAGTCCATCAATTTGAAAAGATTGAACAGTTCATATATTCAACACCTGAAGACTCAAGAAATCAGCATGATCACTTGATGGAAGTAACAGAAAGAATTTATCAGAAATTAGGTCTTCCATATCAGATTATAGCTATTGTATCATCAGCATTAAATGACAATGCGGCAATCAAATATGATTTGGAAGCTTGGTTCCCAGGTTCCGGTGCATTCAGGGAATTGGTTTCATGTACAAACTGTAAAGATTATCAGGCACGTAAAACCAAAACCCGTTTCGGAAGAGCAGGTTCAGGTGATGCTCAAACATTGCACACATTAAACAGTACTGCTATTGCAACAGAAAGAACAATGTGCTGTATTTTGGAAAACTATCAACAGGCTGACGGTAGCGTTAAAGTTCCTGAAGTGTTAGTCCCTTACATGAATGGAAAAACTGTTATCGAAGCAAAAAGATAACCAATTTTTGAAGAAGGTGTTATTCACACCTTTATTAACTACTTTTAATTTTTTTTTTTCTTGAATAATCTTATATTTCTTTAAATACTTTTTTTAAACATTAACTATATATTAATTATTAACTAGTTATGGAGGGGTTTAATGAAAACTATAGTTATTAATGCAAGTCCAAGAAGAAAATGGAATACTGCTCAGGTAATGATGGAAGCTGCAAAAGGAGCTGAATCTGCTGGTGCTGAAGTTGAATACATTGATTTATATAAATTGGAGTTACATGGATGTATGAGTTGCCTTGTTTGTAAAAGAGAAGGTAAGGACCGTTGTAAATGTTACTGGAAGGATGAAGTATCTCCATTAATTGAAAAAATTTTAGATGCCGATACATTACTCATTGGGTCTCCGATATATTTCAATGAGCCAACAAGTCATTATCGTGCTTTGATGGAAAGATTAATCTTTTGTATATTGTCATATGATGGTTTCGGTTCTTATTATGAAGGTAAGGTTAATGTAGGTTTATTTTTCACAATGAATGCTCCTGAAGATTATTATGAAACTATGATGGAGCAATATCTCGAAAGTTCATCAGAAGTATTTAAAATGTTAAACGGGGAAGTTAAAATTTA
Source organism: Methanobrevibacter sp. UBA188 (assembly GCF_905234905.1). Lineage (NCBI taxonomy): Archaea > Methanobacteriati > Methanobacteriota > Methanobacteria > Methanobacteriales > Methanobacteriaceae > Methanobrevibacter > Methanobrevibacter sp. UBA188. Next base: position 54,509 of record NZ_CAJOJM010000010.1, read on the forward strand.
CCCGGTATTTAACACATTGCAGGTTAAAGATTATTCCAAATATGCAATGTCTGCATTTGATGAGGAAGATAAAAAATTAAATCATGAAAAACAATTCCCAGTTGATTTGAAATCTGCTTTTAAAATTGGCGCTGAATTAAGTAAATAGGTGGTTTTTTGAAAACTGTTATAATTAATGCAAGTCCAAGAAAAAAGTGGAATACTGCTGAAGTTTTGGATGCAGCACGTAAAGGTGCTGAATCTGTTGGTTCTGAAGTTGAATATGTGAATTTATATGATTTGGTGTTTAAGGGTTGCAGAAGCTGCCTTATATGTAAAAGAAAAGATAAAACTAAAGGCAAATGCTATTGGAAAGATGACTTAACACCTTTGATCGAAAAGATATTTGATTCAGATGCATTGATTATTGGTTCTCCAATCTATTTCGGCCAGCCTACCAGTGAATTCAGGGCGTTGGTTGAAAGATTGATATTTTGTATAATGTCATATGATGACGGTTCAAGCTATTATGCTGGAAAGGTAAATGTGGGGATTTTTTACACGATGAACGCTCCGTTGGAGTTTTATGAACAGTCTATGAAGGATAGTCTGTCAAGCACTGAATTTTTATTTTCATTTTTAAATGGTGAAGTCATATCATATCCTGTATGTGATACTCTTCAGGTTCACAAATATTCGGAATACAATATGGCAGGTTTTTCACAGGAAGCAAAAGAAAAACAGCTTATTTTACAGTTTCCAAATGATTTGGAAAAGGCTTTTGAAATAGCTGCTAATTTGAGTAAGGGGTGATTGCATGAAAGCAATTGTTATTAACGCAGGGCCTAAAAGAAGAGACTCTAATGCACAGCTTGCTAAATCCGCAATGAAAGGTGCTGAATCTGCTGGTGCTGATGTTGAATATGTTGATTTATATAAACTTGATTTGAGCGGGTGCAGAAATTGTTCAATTTGTAAGAATGAGGATAAGGTCGGCAAATGCTATTGGAAAGATGAGGTTTCTCCATTGATTGAAAGAATTTTGGATTCTGATTGTCTTATCATTGCAACTCCAATATTTTTCACAGAGCCAACCAGTCATTATAGGGCTTTAATCGAGAGATTGATTTATTGCATTGTTTCATTTAAAACAGGCAATACATTTAAGGGCAAAATCAATGTTGGCCTAATATATTCTATGGAATATTCGGTGAAATATTTTGAAGAGTCTGTACGTCCTCATCTTAAGCAATCGGAAGGTTTGCTTGAAATGTTCAACGGAAAAGTAATGTTTTCCTCTTCTAGAATTATTACTAATTGGGAATATAAACAATCATTAGAAAATGAAGAATTGAAAAATAAACTGAAATTAAAAGAAAATCAATTTTTATTGGATTTGGAAAAAGCTTTTAACATGGGTGTTGAATTGTGTAGTTAATCTTGTTTTAGATGTGTGGCTAAATGTTTATATTAGTTCTGAGTTATTTTATTATGGAATGGTGTTGAGGTATGGATGATGAAATGCTAAAATTAATGGCTCGGATTAATATTTCTTCCTATAGATTAAAAACTGTAAAGTCATTAAAAGATGGGGATAAGATTCCTTCACAAATTGCTAAAGATGCAAATATTCGTATTAACCATATTTCTGGTATTCTTAAGGAATTAAAAGAGTTGGGTGTTGTTGTTTGTCTTAATGAAGAAGACAAGAGAAATAGAGTTTATCGATTGACTCCAACCGGTCGACAAATAGCTGATTATTTGGATTAATACTAAGTATACTTTTTTTTAAAATGCATACATTTAAATAGTATGTCATCACAATATTTAATTGTATACAAAAATAGATTATGTATACGTGTTTGTGGTATTCAAAAAAATTTGTCTTTGGAAATGAAAGATTCGGTGGATCATACACTCCGGGTGAATTCGAATTCAATTTCCCTGAAGATATGTCCCGTGAAGAATTTGAAAAAATATTCACTTCAAGAATGAAAGCTTTTCAAAAAAGAGGAAATGAATTTGCTGAAGAATTCTTTGAAAACTCATCAAAATCAAGAAAAGAAAAATTAAAAACTTTAAGTATTCGTGTAAAACCTCATACTAAAGAATTTTTTAAAAATAATTCAATATTGTCTCCAAGAGATGTTTTGGAAATGTATGAAAACTTCAACAATAGCAGTGAAGCATTCATAAATTCTCTTTTGGAAGAGGAAAAAGAACTGGAAAAGGAATTACTGGAAGTTCAGGAAAAATTGCACAATGCTAAACTTTTCAAAGATAAATTAAGTGAAATTGAACCTGAAAATGATGTTTTGAATGATGAGGATAAACTTATTAAATTACAGGAAATGTATGAAAATAGTGAAATCAAATCATTCGGAAATGAGGCATCAGTTGGAAAAATCCAATCAGAAATTATAAAAAGTATTCAGATTTACAATACTCTTGATGTAAGTGTCTATGGTAAAGATTATTTGGTTTTAACTGTATATACAAATGCTCAACCAGTTGTGTACTATTTTAAAAATGAATGTTCGGATGGGGATATTTCCGAGATAATAGAACATGTTAAAGAGTATTGTGGGGAAAATGATATTGGATTCAGGTCATTTGAAAATTCAAATTTCTAATCTTTCCACTTTTTTTTTAATTCTTTTTTTTACCGTAATTTTTTAATATTTAAATGAATTAAATTAATGTAGTGATTATATGGTAGAATTTGAAGAAATCATTAATACAAGAAGAAGCATTCGCGAATATCAGGACAAGGAAGTAAGTGATGAAGATATTTTAAAAATCATCAAGGCTGGAATGCAGGCACCAGGATCAAGATTGGGTGCCGAACCATGGGAATTTGTCATTGTTAAAGACAAAGAGACTTTGGCAAGGTTAGGTGAAATCAAACCTCGCGTAACAAATGCGCCAGTAGCTATTGTTCTTGTTGCAAATATTGAAAGGGCGTTTTATAAAACCGTATGGCAACAGGATATGGGTGCTGCTGCTGAAAATATGTTGCTTGAAGCAGTTAACTTGGGTTTAGGTGGTCTTTGGAATGGAGTTGCACCTGAAGAAGAAAGGATGGCAAAAATTGGTGAAATTATTGGAATTGATGACATTAGCGAAACCAAACCTTATTGTATAATAACATTGGGATATCCTGCTGAAGGATGGGAAAACAAATTCATGGATAAATTCGATGAAGAGAGAATTCATTATGAAAAATACTGAAAATGATTTTAAAAGCATCATTGACAGACATGGCACAAATTCCCTAAAATGGGATTATTTTGATGATGATTTGCCTATGTGGGTAGCTGACATGGACTTTAAAGTAGCCCCAGCTATCCAAAATGCAATCCAAAAAAGGGCAAGCCATCCGATATATGGCTACACTATAGTTCCGGATGAATTGTTTGAGGCATATATTAATTGGTGGGATAAAAGATATGATTTAAAAATGTCAAAAAATGACATGCTTTACTCAATAGGAGTAATGCCTTCCATATCTTCAATGATTAGGTGCTTAACTGATGTTGGTGATGAAATTTTAATTCAGACCCCGGTTTACCATGTATTTTTCTATGTCATTGAAGATAATAATCGCAGGGTTCTTGAAAATCAGTTGATATATGAAAATGGTGAATACATAATCGATTTTGATGATTTGGATGAAAAATTATCCAAAGTTAAATTAATGATTTTGTGCAATCCTCATAATCCTATTGGTAAGATATGGTCATCTGAGGAATTGGATAAGATTGAAAAATTGTGCAAAAAGCATGATGTTGTTTTAATTTCTGATGAAATTCATTGTGATTTGACAGATCCTCATGTTAAATACAATCCGTTTAAATCATCTGATAATGTTATAAGATGTTTATCACCTTCAAAATCATTTAATATTGCGGGTTTTCAAAGTTCCATTGTTCAAACAACAAATTCTGAACTTCTGGAAAAAATAAAAACCCAAATGCATATTGACAATTCTGATTCATGCAATGTATTTGCAGCAACTGCAGTAATTTCAGCATATGGCAATTCTGAGGGTTGGCTTGAAGAGCTAAGGGAGGAATTATATAAGAATAAACAGATTGTCAAGGATTATTTGGCAGAGGAACTGCCGATTGTCAAATTGGTTGACTGTGATGCGACATACCTGTTGTGGCTGGATTGTTCTGCATTGAATGTTCCTTCTAAGGTATTGTCTGGATTTTTAAGAACAAACCAGGGGCTATTTTTATCTGCAGGAATAGACTTTGGTGTGAATGGTGACAATTTCTTGAGGATGAATATAGCATGCCCTCAGGAATTATTGGAAGATGGTTTGAGAAGGCTGAAGATGGGCATTATTGCATTGAATACAATTAAAGGATGGTAAGGGGATTCAAGTATTTAACTTAATATTTTTTGTCTATGAAATCTTGAATCAACCAGTCTGAAATGCTGATGTCTGAGTTGTATCTGATTATTTCATCTTTTTTAAACCAGTTGGCCTTAAGTATTTCATCGCCGTCTACCTTGATGTCTCCGGATTCGTATTCTGCGGTAAATGCTAGCATCAATGAATTTGGAAATGGCCATGATTGGCTGCGCTGATACTTCAGGTTTTTGATTTTGATGCCTACTTCCTCTAGAACTTCTCTGTGAACTGCTTCTTCAATGCTTTCGCCGGGTTCTACAAAGCCTGCTATCAAGGCATATCGGATATTGTCATGGTAGCTGTGTTTGGCCATCAGCAATTCATCATCCTTTCTGATGGCTACAATAATTGCAGGAGCGATGCGAGGATAGTGCACTTGACCACAACTTGGGCATTTTAACATCATGTCCTTTTCATCTAATTGTGTTTTGGTTCCGCATCTTCCACAAAACCTGTGTGATATATACCAATCTCTGACCAGTACAGCTTTTCCCGCAATATGATATAGGTCTGGATTGAATTCATAGACTTCCCTTAAATCATAACCATTTTTAAAATCTGCATTAACTACAAAACAATTTTTGGAGTTATATTTTCCAATAAACAAACAGAATTCAATGTCAAATTCATCAAGCGTTTTTGGCAATTCTTTTTTTGGAGTTAAAAATAATTCTCTGTTATCATTAAAAACAAACAGGTAATCTTCGAAGTCCGGTTTAAGATTATCGCTAAAAGCGATTTGATAATTTTCATAAAGGGATTTTTCAATCATATAATTAAATTTAGTTTTAAGTTATATAATTTTAGTAGGTTTTATATTAATTAAAAACTAATAATTATATTGGTGATATTAAATGGTATCTGAAAAAATGGAAAAAGCTTTAAATGGACAATTAAATGCTGAAGTTTACTCAGGATATTTGTATTTATCCATGGCAGCTTACTTTGAAGATGAAGATTTAGCAGGATTTGCTAACTGGATGAGAGTACAAGCAGAAGAAGAATTAGAACATGGAATGAAATTTTATGATTACATCATAAGAAGAGGAGCTTCTGTAACTTTAACTGCAATCGATGGACCTCAAACAGAATGGGATTCTCCATTGGCTGCATTTGAACATGTACTTGAACATGAAAAAATGGTAACCGGTCTTATTAATGACTTAGTTAACTTAGCAATTGAAGAAAAAGACCATGCTACCAACAACTTCTTGCAATGGTTTGTCGAAGAGCAAGTTGAAGAAGAAGAAAATGCAATGGAATTACTCGCTAAAGCTAAATTAGCTGATGGCGATAACAGATTAATCTATGAATTAAACAAAGAATTAGGTGAAAGATCACCTTCTGAAGACTAGTTTATCTAGTCCTTTCTTATTTTTTTTGGTGTTATGATGAGGTATCCTGACGGTCCAACTGACAGCGCTAAAGTTGACTCTACAAAATATGATTCTAAACTAATTGGCGAAAATGATTTGGGAAGTGCATATGTTCATGGTCCTTTTGGTGATGTAAATTCCAATGTAAAAATTGCTTATCTGATTGGAATGCATCCTCTTGAAAGTAAATCTCATAGGGCATTGTTTGACAAGCTAACAGCTAAAGATGACTTGAAATATTGTTATTATATCTACAATATCAATGTCAATGAATTGGATAGTGAAACTGAAGGGCGTAAGGAAGGCCAATTGATTGCTCAGGAATTTATAATGCCTAAAATAATTGATGAAAAATATGATCTTTTCATTGATGTTCACTCGAATAGGGGATGTCACGGCCCTGGCGATTATCAGATAACTAATTTTATTTTTGCACCGGGATTTGATGAAAAGTCATCCGAATATATGAATATACTTATTGGGGAAATTGATGGGGTTGAATATTATGCTCCAGAGCATAGGACAAGCCCTCCTTTTATAACAGAACCAACTTCCAAAGCGGGAATACCAACTATTGTATATGAATGCTATTCTTATGAACCGATGGAAGTTACCTATGATTTAGCTTTAAAATTAATCAGTTCCATAGACAATTTGATTTTTTAGATTAAATATTGCTAAATAAATGAAAAACTTTATAAAACTTCGATAACAAATATTTAAAAGGAATTAATATTTTTATGGAAGTGAATAGGAATGATTATTAAAGCACCTTCAAGAATACATATGTCTCTCATTGATTTGAATGGGTCATATAGGAGAATCGATGGTGGAATTGGTTTGGCATTGGCTGAGCCTCAATTTATATTAGAAATTCAAAAAAGAGATGATAATTTAGTCACTCTTGAATTTTCAGACAATATTGATGATGATGAAGCGATTTTGGAATGCAGTGAGAAAATTCCAACAGCTGCTGAAAAAACAAGACAACATTTCAATATTGAAGACGGTTTTAATTTTATTGTTCATCAAACATATCCTCCACATTCTGGATTTGGAAGTGGAACTCAAATTGCTGTTTCTACTGCTCATTTAATAACAGAAACAATGGGTATTGAAGTGGAAAGTAGAGAATTAAGCAGTATTGTTGGAAGAGGAGGAACCTCTGGAATCGGAACATATACTCATGATTTGGGTGGATTTATTTTAGATGGAGGTCATAGCGTTGAAGAAAAACCTGGATTTTTACCTTCAGGTGCTTCAAAGGCAAAACCTGCAACATTAATTGCAAGGTATGACTTTCCGGAAGAATGGAAAATTCTAATAGCCATTCCTAAAATAGAAAAACATATGAACGGTCAGGATGAGGTAAATGTTTTCCAGGACTGCTGTCCTATTCCAAGAGATGAAGTGGAAAAAGTATCTCATTTAATTTTAATGAATTTAGTGCCATTTATGCTTGAAAAAGATATTAAAAACTTTGGATGGGCTGTAAGCGAACTTCAAAAAGTTGGTTTTAATAAGCTTGAACATTCACTTGATGATTCATATTTACCAACAATGAAAGCCATTGAAGAAGCCGGCGCATATGGTGTAGGTATCTCTTCATTTGGACCGGTTTTATATACTGTTTTCGATGAATCAAATGAAGACATAGTTGAAAAAACCAAAGAAATCATTGGCGAAAACGGTACTGTTTTTGTAACTAAAGCTCAAAATCATGGATTTGTTATTGAAAAATAACACCATCCTTTTCTTATTTTATCTTTTTTCGAATTTAACTCATTTTTTTTTAAAAATAGAATGTGTGGTGTGGTTGGAATTAAAGAAGTTTTTTATAAATTATAAACTTCTTCGGATGGTACAACAACAATATCATTGTCATTTAAGATTGAAATTAAATTGTCAATATCTTCTGCATGGAGCAATAAAATAGCTTTCTCACCATCTTCATGAGAAAATGCATAAAGATATTCCAAATCAATGTCATTGTCTTTAATAACTTTTAAAACATCTGTAAGTCCTCCAGGCGTATCATTCATTTCAACACCAATGATATCTGTAATTTTAACTAGAAAGTTTTTTTCTTCCAGAGCTTCTTTTCCTTTAAGAGGATCATCAACAACAAGCCTTAGGATACCAAATTCTGAAGTGTCAGCCATGCACATTGCTCTAATATTAACATCAGCATCTGAAAGTACTTCTAGGGGTTTTGATAAACTGCCCATTCTGTTTTGTAAAAAAATTGATAATTGTTGGATTTTCATAAATTTCACCTAATGTAAGTTTCTCTTATCAATAACTCTTTTTGCTTTTCCTTCAAATCTAGGTAATGTTTTAGGTTCTACCAATGTTACTTTTACCCTGATTCCTGTTTCATTTTCAATTGATTTGCCGATTTTATCTTGAACAGCCATCATTTCTTTCACGCCGTCAAAGAATATGTCCTGTGATGCTTCCACTTTGACTTCGATTTCGTCTAAAGTTCCAGGTCTTGTAACTATAATTAAATAATGAGGCTCTACATCACCAGCTTTAAGCAATGCTTTTTCAATTTGTGATGGGAAAATAGCTACTCCCTTAACTTTAATCATATCGTCAGATCTACCTGTAATTCTACTCATCCTTGCATGTGTTCTTCCACATCCACATTTTTCATAAGTGATTTTGGTTAAATCTTTAGTTCTAAATCTAATAACAGGCATTCCTTCTCTTTCAAGGTTTGTCAATACAAGTTCTCCTGGTGTATTTTCACCTAATGTTTTACCTGTATTCGGGTCTATAATTTCAGGATAGTAAATGTCTTCTGGAATGTGCAAACCTTCCTGCATTTCACATTCAACACCAACTCCCGGACCCATCAATTCGGTTAATCCATAAATATTATAGGCTTTTGTGCCAAAGATGTCCTGAACTTTTTGTCTGATTTCCTCTGTCCACATTTCAGCTCCAAAACCGATGGCTTTGATTCCCAATTCTTTTGGATCAATTCCGTCTTCAATTGCAACTTCTCCCAAGTGAATTCCGTAAGATGGTGTAAAAATCAGGCCGGTTGTTCCGAAATCTTCCATTATTTCTATTTGTCTGCGAGTTTGACCTGTTGAAATAGGAATTATTGCAGCTCCTATTTTATGGCATCCGTAGTGAACTCCAAAACCACCGGTAAACATTCCGTATCCGTGTGTATTTTGAAGAATGTCTCCTTCGTCAAGACCCATCATTGTCAATCCACGTGCAATGGTTTCTGCCCAGGTATCCAAATCCTTTTCGGTATATCCGGATACGACAGGCTTTCCGGTAGTGCCTGATGATGAATGCAATTCCTTAATTTCTTCAATATCTACTGCAAACAATCCGAATGGGTAGCTTTCTCTTAAATCATCTTTTGTGATAAAAGGTAACTTTTCAATATCTTTTAAAGTTTCTATGTCTTCGGGATATACTCCAATTTCACTATATTTCTTATTATAATAGGGTATTTTATCAAATGCTCTTTTGACAGTAGATTGAAGCTTTTTTAATTGTAATTCTTCTAAATCTTCTCTTGGCATTGTTTCAATCTTTTCATTCCAAAACATATTTTGCCTCATAATTTTTAATATGTTATTATATTATCTTTTTTAACTTTAAATATTTTCTAATGGCTTAACAGTAAGTTTTTTTTAAAATAAAAATCAAAAATATAATTTAGTAATGCCGGTATTTTATTAGATTAATAATTTATGGGTGTTACTAATTTGATGTATGTATAATTGCGCAATTTAGTTATACAGAAAGTTAGGAGTAATTCATGATAAAACACGGTGTTGTTATGGTTACTTTGTTGATTTTGACACTAACTTTAGTGGGAGTTGTCTCGGCAAGTGATATAACTGCATCGGATGTTGATTTACAGTCATTTAATCAAGAAAATGCTCAAGTAGAAATTGATGAAAATAATGAAATATCCTCTTCACAGGAAAGTTCTGATTCACTTTCGGGTGAATATGGAAATTCTGTTGAAATTTCGGCCGATGAGAGTTCACTTTCGGATGTTTGTGAACGTGTTGAAGTTTCAGATGATGGGGATTTCATTTCATATTCTGGTGATGATGAAATCTATGATTCATATGATGATTTGATTTCATGTGCTGGTGAGGATGAAAGCTCTGATTCACAATTTGTGGATATTGCATTATTAAATCAAAATCTCTTGGGTTATTCATTAAATATATTAAATGAATTTGATTCATTTAAATTTAATAAAGATGCGGCTTATGAACTTGGTTATGACGTAACAACCTCTGCATGTAATTTACTTGATTTCAAATCTGCAGATGAAATCTTGGTTATTGCAACTGCTGATTCAAACGAAATCGATAACGTAGCTATGAAAAATACTATAAATGGGATACTTGATGCTTCTAATGGATATATAACTTATGAAAAAGGTAATCTTATAACATTGTCTTCATTAAAATCAGATTTAATTGATATTGCATTCTTTTCAAGGAAATGTGAATCTCTCACTATGGTGTTCTATGAAAATGGAGCTATTACTTCAATATTTTCTGATGATGTAAGTTCGGAAATTTCCGCTGGTCTTTGGGATTATATTAAGAATCTCTTGGCTTGTGGTGTTTCAAAAGGTGTTTCATGTGATGAACTGAAACATTTTTTATCTGAACAGGAATTTGAGCAAAATTTGATTCAAACATTATTCGGATGTAATATACTTGAAGAACCTGTTATGAATACGAAAGAGTATTTGTTGAGCGTTCCGATGGACTCTGATGAAGATACAGTTATTTGGTCTTTAAATAGTTCAGATGACAATGTGTGCAT
>NZ_CAJOJM010000011.1:0-39631 GCF_905234905.1 Methanobrevibacter sp. UBA188
ATTTATCCGAGAGCATTTGAAAACTAATCTCACCACCCCATCCACATAAAAAAAATATAGACACTAACCCACTAAAATGTGCAATTCATCCCCCTGCTTAAAGAAGCCGGAGAATTCTTGCACAATAAAGTTAAATTAACCATTATTAAGTGAAAATAATTCAGGAATCCCCATCCTCTATAGGAGGGGGTGGTTCAATTAGTCATTCTTAATATTTTTAGCTCATTGTCAAGTGATTTTCTGCTGTTTTTACTTAAAAATTTTTTTCAACTAAAAATGCAATATGGTCTTTTTCATATGGTTCCAATTTTACTTTTTCGACAATCTTAAAACCTTTTTCTTTCAATTTCTTTTCCTGTTCCTTAAAAATCTTTTTAGGTTTTTGCACTACATCAATACTTCTGGCTTTTATCATTAAAAGGCCAACACCACCATCCTTTGCAAATAAATTCATATTTTTCATAAATAATTCGCTTTGTGTTGGTTGGGCAACATCACAGTATACCAAGTCACTTTTTTCAACTAGATTCAAATATCCTTTGGGTTTGGTTGCATCACCTAAAATTGGAGCAATATTGAGTCTCTGATGTGAAAGTCGAACCAATTTTTTGGCTGTTGTTGGTGAAAATTCAACTGCATATACTCTTCCATTGATTATGATATCTGAAATATGTGAAACTGTTGTTCCGGTTGACGCACCTAAGTATAGAACTTTTGAAGTGTCTAGAAGCTCCAAATTTTTTAATCCATTTAAAAGAGCAGCTGCTAATTTTGAACGTCTTGGATTCCATAATCTGTATTCTTCATCTTCTTTGATTAATTCTTCACCGTAAACTGAAATTCCAGGATTTAAATTCTTTGTTGCAACATTTCCATCTTTAAAATAAACATTCATAAGCTATCTCCTTCTTTTTCTTCTTTTACTTTTTCGCTTCTTATTTCTTGATTTGCCCTTTTCTTCTTTTCTTTTCCTAGTTGTTTTTGTTGGAAATGGATTGTCCTTTTCAATTTCTTCCGTTTTTTGGATAAAATCTTCAAAAGCATTTTCATCAAAAGTTTTGGTGAAAACATCTCTTCTGACAGCTAAAGAAATTTTACCTGCAAGCATGCGTGCAATTTTTCCGCGATTCCACCATTTTGCACCTCTTACTTGCGGATGTTGGTAAATCAAACCATATTTTGGAGGTCTGTCTCCACTTTTCAGGTGTCTGAACAATGCTTTTTCAGCACCCATTATCTGAACGGTACTTGATGGATATGTTGCAAGACGTTTAAGCCCTCCTGCATGTGAAATCAACTTGGCACCAAGTGATGATCCAACAATCAGTTTCAAATTGGGTGCAATTGTGTCCATTTTGATGTCAATGTAGTCTTCAATTTCTTTTCTTGTTTTTTGAAGTTCAAAGATTGAATTTGCATATTTGTTCATTATTTCCAAATCTTGGGGATTAATGTCGTCTTCCAAATCCATGACATTATTTGGGAATGCATCCGGCTTGGCTTCCATAATTTTTTCTTTGGATTTGTTTTGTGATATTAATTTGATGTAGGTTTCATTATTTTTAATGACGTCCATTTCGGGAAAGTATAATGCATACCATTCCCTAATGCGTTCGATTAATTTGGAAATTGTTTCGTCTATTTCATCAATGGAATTGATGGCTTGAATCAGGTGTTTGTCCTCGCTGGCTGATTCCTTTTTAATTTTGTAAATGGCCAATCTTTGATAAATTTCACTAATTTCCTCATCATTCATATTGAACTTTTCAAAATTATTTCTTAAATATTCTCCAGCTTGATTTGGGGTTTGTATAGTTATTTTTTCATTGGAATAATCTGATAATCGTTTATTTGATTCGATGATGATTTTGTCGTAGTCTTTTGAAACTTCTTCAATTATCTCCATTTCTTCAGCAACAATCTTTTTATCATCAATGTCAATTAATCTGGCGACTATTTCATCTTCTTGAAATAATTTTTTCGCAATCAATTCATTTTCATTGTTAAACGCATAAAATCCTTTAACACTGTAAGTAATATAACATTCCATAATGTAAATTATTCATTTTATTTTTAATAAGTATTTTCAATTGTTATTGTGAGTTTTTTCATCTTAAGATATCCAAGTATTTTTTTAGGATAAAATTTAAACTATTAAATGTATGTCACAAGAAAGTTTAGATGATTTAAAATATGAGTTGGAACTAAAAAATGCCGAAATTGATGAGTTGTCGATGGAGCTTGAAAGTAAAAATGAGGAAATCAACAAATTGAAATTATATTCTACCAAGCTTAAATATGAAAAGAAAAACCTTGAAGACAAATTGGATACTAAAATTGACTATGATAAGGCAAGAATTAACGAATTGGATGATTTGGCTGAGAAAATTAAAGAAAAGGAATCAATCATTGAAGATAAGCAGGATCAGGTAAAATATTTAAGGTCCTTAATTGATGATTACAAGAAGCAGTTAAATTCAAACACTGAAAACCTTGAAGTCCAACTTAAAAAGATATCAAAAACTTATGAAGATTTATTAAAGCAAAAAGATGCGATAATCCAAAAACAGGATGAACAAATAGATAATCTAATTAAATCAAAAGAAGAAATCATAAAGTCCAATAAAACTAATGTTATCAGTTTAAAATTACAAAATGAGAAATATCAAGAAATTATTGATAAATTAACAAAAACTAATTAAATAATTAATTACAAAGATGATACCATGTTAAAAACAGATATTTGTGGAGTGGAATTTAGAAATCCGTTAATGTTGGCTGCAGGCATTATGGGAAGTAATGCTTCATCCATGAATTGGATTTTAAAATCAGGTGCCGGTGGAGTCGTTACAAAATCTTTTTCACTTAATCCTCATCCTGGTTATCCCAACCCGACAACCGTTGCGGTTGAAGGAGGTATTTTAAATGCAATTGGGCTTTCAAATCCAGGTGTTGAGAATTTTAAAGAGGAACTGAAAAGGATTGAAAGAAAAGACAATGTCGTTATCGCTTCCATATATGGAGCTACACCGGATGAATTTTCTTCATTGGTCAGTGATGTTCAGGAATATGTGGACATGATTGAACTGAATATTTCTTGTCCTCATGCAATGGAAGGTTTCGGTGCATCAATCGGTCAGGATTGCAATTTAAGCCATACTATTGTATCGGCGGCAAAGGATGCAAGTGATGTTCCGATTATAGCAAAATTAACACCAAACGTCACTGATATTACTGAAATTGCAAAAACCTGTGAGGATGCAGGTGCAGATGCAATATCTCTCATTAACACTTTGGGTCCGGGAATGAAAATCAATATTGATGTTGCCCGTCCTGTTCTCTTCCATAAATCTGGAGGAATGAGTGGTCGTGCAATTAAGCCTATTGCAATCAGTAATGTTTATTCAGTCTATGAGGCTGTAGATATTCCATTAATTGGTGTTGGTGGAATTTACACTTTTGAAGATGTTGTTGAATTTATCTTTGCCGGTGCAAGAGCAGTGCAAATAGGAACTGCCATTATGGATGAGGGTGTTGAAGTATTTAAAAAGATAAATATTGGATTGGAGAAGTTTATGGCCGAAAAGGGATATTCTTCAATCGATGAGATGGTAGGTCTTGCACATAGGGAGTTGTAAAACATGATTAACGAACCGAAAATTGTTGAAATAACAGAAATTATTGAAGAAACTCCTACAATCAAAACTTTTAAGTTTAATTGGGATATGGATAAATTAGGGCATCCAAATCCTGGCGAATTTGTAATGGTTTGGAACTTCAAAAACGAAAAGCCAATGTCCATTTCTCAAATTAATGATGATGAATTGGCAATTAGCGTTAAAAATATTGGAGAGTTCACTTCCCAATTGCACAATCTAAAAGTCGGCGATGAAATAGGTGTAAGGGGAAGTTATGGTAACGGTTTTGATAATTCATTTGAGGGCAAAAACATAGTGGCTATTGGTGGTGGAGTGGGTATGGCTCCGATAAATGCGATAGCCCGTGATTTAATCGAAAAGGGAAATAATGTTGATGTTATTGTTGCAGCCCAAACAAAAGATGAATTGCTGTTTGCAGATTCTCTTGAAAAAACAGGTGCAAATGTTCATCATTGTACTGATGATGGCAGTTTTGGATTTAAAGGATTTGCTACAGATTGCCTAAATGATTTGCTTAAAAGTAGGACTTATGATTATGCATTTGTCTGCGGACCTGAGATAATGATGAAAGGAATATTTGATATTCTTGAAGATGCATCAATACCTGGTCAGTATTCTCTTGAAAGATATATGAAATGCGCTCTTGGAGTATGTGGGCAATGCTGTGTTGACAGTGAAGGTTGGAGAATTTGCGTGGAAGGTCCTGTTTTTGAAAATGAGAAAATTTACAAGATTGATGAATTTGCTAAATACAGACGGGACGCTTCAGGCGTTAAATACTAACTGTGAGTGATTGATATGGGATTAAACATTAAAGACTATCTTAATACGCCAATACTATTCATAATAGTTTTGCTTGTAATTTCTTTAATGTTTGTATTTCCAGTTTTAAATATGGTGCTTCTGGGAGCTATTCTGGCTTATGGGATTAGGCCCATTGCGAATAAGATTCAATCCAAATTAAAATATTCTTCTATTTCTATTTTGCTTGCTATTGTTATTGTGCTAATACCTTTGATACTTCTTGTGGCTTATATAATATTTGAGCTGTCGACTTTTGTCACTTGGATTTTAGCCAATAATCCTGATGCTAATGTAAATAGTGCAATGTATCAAATTTCTGCATATTTGCCTGCGGGAGTTGATATTAATTCTATTAATTCATATCTGGACTCAGTAATTAATAATGTTGGAAGTTATATTCTTAATTATAGCGTTAAATTTGTAAGCAAGTTTGCAAACATTACCTTGGATTTATTTATACTTGTCTGTTCTGTATTTTATTTTGTCCGTGATGGGGATAAATGTCTAGATTTTATCAGATCTTTTGTTCCGGATGATTCCAAAGATTTCTTTGACAATACAATAAAAGCTATAGAGAATGTGTTGAAAAGTATTTTTTATGGGCACTTTTTAACTTCTGTCATTATTGGAATTTTTGGTTGCATCGGCTATTCGCTTTTAGGATATCCATTTGGCATATTTTTAGGTGTATTGACTGGTATACTTCAATTAATCCCTGTATTTGGGCCTTGGCCAATATATTGGGCATTGTTCTTTATAGATGTGGCATCCGGTAATTATGTAAGAGCAGTCATTGTTCTTTTCTTTGGATTTTTCTTAAGCACTGTTGATATGTATATTAGGCCTGCTTTATCAAGTCATTATGCAGATATCCACCCGTTAA
Organism: Methanobrevibacter sp. UBA188; assembly: GCF_905234905.1. NCBI lineage: Archaea > Methanobacteriati > Methanobacteriota > Methanobacteria > Methanobacteriales > Methanobacteriaceae > Methanobrevibacter > Methanobrevibacter sp. UBA188. The sequence continues at coordinate 5,347 of NZ_CAJOJM010000011.1, forward strand.
TATTGCTGATTGGATTTCTGGCAGGTCCGTTGGTATATGGTATTGTAGGATTTATTATAGGACCTTTAGTTTTGGGAATTACATATGCCGTTTTAGATAATTATAGGAATGAATATCTTCTTGGTGATGATTAGATGGAAAAAAATGTTGTTATTCTTGATATTGATTATGTAACCTATGAGGATAAACCTGTCATCAGGTTGTTTTCAAAAAATGGTGACGAAAATGTGATTTTATTGGACGATACTTTTGAACCATATTTATATGTTGTCTGTGATGATATTGATAAGGGTATTGAAGAAATCAGGGAAAATTTGGATGTAATTTCCATTGAAAAAGTCATCAAAAAGGACTTTCAAGTTGAAAAAGAATTTGTTAAGGTCACATTTGAACATCCACAGGAGCTTGCAAAAAATCGGGATAATCTAAGGGATCTTGAAAGTGTGGTTCAAATTCGCGAATTTGATATTCCATTTTATAGAAGATATCTGATGGATAGGGATGTTATCCCTATGACTGAAGTGACAGCCATTGGGGAGGAATTAGATTCATTTTTGAATTTGGATTCTAAAAAGCAAGATATTCAAATAATCAAGCTTACTGAAGAGCTGAAACGTGTGCCGGATTATCCTCAGAAATTTAGAATTTTGAGTTTTGATTTGGAAGTAAGAAATCCTCATGGGATGCCTAATTCCGAAGAGGATGAAATTATTATGATTGGTGTGGCCAGTAATTTCGGTGTTAATCAAGTTATTTCCACAAAAACAAATTCAGAAGATAGGGATGATTTTGTAAATCAGGTTGAATCCGAAAAAGAGATGATTGAAGAATTTGTAGATATTATTAAGAAAAACAATGTGGATATTATAGTTGGGTATAACTCTGATAATTTTGATTTTCCATATCTTAAAGACAGGGCAAAGATTTTGGATGTTGATTTGGATATTGGAATGGATGAATCTGAAGTCAAATATATTCGAAGAGGTTATGCTAATGCAGCATCTCTTAAAGGGCTGATTCATGTAGATTTGTATCTGGTTATGAGAAGGTACATGTCCCTTGAGAGATATACATTGGAACGAGTTTATTATGAATTGTTTGGTGAAGAAAAGATTGATGTTCCTGGTGAGAGAATTTGGGAATTTTGGGACAATGGCGGTGAAGAATTGGACAATCTGTTTGACTATTCTCTCGATGATGTTGTTTCCACTTTGAAGATAGCAGAACAAACTTTGCCTCTTAATTTAGAACTTACTCGTATTATTGGTCAGCCTTTGTTTGACGTTAGTCGTATGGCTACAGGTCAACAAGCTGAATGGTTTTTAGTCAAACAGGCTTATTTTGATAATGAAGTTGTTCCTAACAAACAGGGAGCTAATTTTGCCGACCGTGCAAATGCTGAAGACAATGAAGGTGGATATGTAAGGGAACCTGAAACAGGACTTCATGAGAATCTGGTTCAATTCGATTTTAGAAGCCTGTATCCAAGTATCATCATTTCAAAAAATATATCTCCTGATGTAATGGTTCTTGGGGATGTTGAAAATGAAGATGATTATAATATTTCTCCTGAACATGGTTTAAAATTCAAAAAAAGCCCTCAAGGTTTTATTCCATCAGTTATTGATAAAATATTGCAGGAAAGATTCAGAATTAAACGTGAGATGAAGGCATCAGATGATTTGCAACAAAAAAAGGCATTGGATGTTCAGCAACAGGCCATTAAAAGATTGGCTAATACAATGTATGGTATTTATGGTTTCCCTAGATTCAGATGGTATTCTTTTGAATGTGCAAAAGCCATTACTTCATGGGGAAGGCAATACATAAAATCATCAATTAAAAAAGCAGAAGAATATGGTTTTTATGCAATATATGCAGATACTGATGGTTTTTATGCCAAATATAAAAAAGAAAAAAAGTAAGAGAAATTAATTCTCTTTAAATTTTATTTTGTTATTTTAATTGTGGATGTTTTAGCTTTTGCAACACAATATTTGTTTGCTGATTCCACTACAACTTTATGAATTCCAACTGTTAATGATTTTACATTAAGTTTTGCAATTCCTTTAGAATTGGATTTCACAGTGTAAGTTTTATATTTTTTACCTGTGTAAACTTTAAGGGTTAATTTAACTCCTTTGATTACTTTTTTGGTTTTTGTGTTTTTAACAGTAACTTGGAAGTATTTTTTCGCTCCTTTTTTAGCTGTTAATTTTTTAGGAGTTAATTTAGTTGGAGCTTTTTTAATAACAATTTTTGATGAAATTTTTGCTGCAGTATAGTTTTTGGATTCTCCTTTTTCAACAATAACATTGTAAGTTCCTGGTTTTAAATTGTCAAGTGAAAGTCTAATTTGACCGTTTGCACCAGTATGTCCGTTATAGTTGTAATATCTATTTGCTGAAACAAAAACCTTAATATTTACTTTAGCGTCATAAATCGCTTTGTTATTTTTTGAATTTGTTAAAGTTACAGTGAAATATTTATTACCTTTATAATATGTGGTCAATTTTGGTGCTTTAAGTTTTGCAGTAGCTTTTTTAACAGTAATATATTTAGTTACTTTAGCAGCATTATATCTAGGATCATAAGTAGTAGAAACAACCATTTTGTGTTTTCCAACAGATAATGATGCGGAAAATGATACTTGTCCTTTACTGTTTGTTTGGAAAAGGTAGTTTTGGGATTTTGATCCAGTATATAATCTTACAAGTACGATTGCACCTGATAATGCTTTACCAGTTTTTTTATCGGTAACTTTAATAGTTGCTGTCTTTCCAGTATTGTAATACATGGTTATGCTCTTTGTGCTGATTACAGCAGCTTTTTTAGTGATTGTAATTTTACCGCTGGCTTTTGCATTATTGATGTTTTTGGTGTCATTGTTGTTTACAGTAACATCGTAATCTCCAGCAACTAAACTTGCAACAGATATTTTACTTTGTCCGTTTGAATCAGTTTGGAAGTAATAATCTTTAGCAGTAGTCTGTGGCATGTTTAAATGAAGGATAATGCCTGGAACAGCAGATCCATCTTTTTTACTGGTAACTGTGATTGTTACATTTTTATTAGTTCCATATTCTTCTTTAAAGTTTTCAATTTTAATATTGATATTTGCTTTGGTAATTGTTAAATTTGTGTTAACTTTTGAAGATTTGATATTATCAGCGGTGGATAACTCCACAAGATGTTTTCCAACATCTAATTTGTTCATTTCAAATGTAGTGGAGTTTTGACTAAATTCATAAAGGTTAATTGTTTTGAATGAAACAATACTTTCATTATCAGCTTTTGCACTGAATCCTGCTCTGATATTTCCTGTTGTGGTTAAACTTAAAGTTTTACCTTCAAGGGAAAGAGCATTGTCATCAATATCGACTAATTTAAATTTAAATTCACCATTTTGATATTCGTTTTCATTGACAAGCACTTCAATTTTTACATTATAAATTCTATTTAAAGTAATAATCTTTGAAGGTCCATCTTTGTATGTAATTGTTAAACTAGCTGAAGTGAAATTACCGTCTTCAAGTTCAAAGATAACTTTTCCATTAACAACATCAAAGCTTTTCACTTTAACTGCAACAGTGCTATTTCCAATTTTAGTAGTTGCATTTAATGTAATGTCATCAACAGTAAATGCAGTATTGTTAACACCGTTAGTGATATTAACTTCAACTTCTCCTTTTTTAGTGGAGTTAATATTTAATGTGGTTGGGTTTACTTCAATAGTAAGATTTCCATAAACATTTACTGCTATATTTTTAGAAGCTTCATTGATTGTGTTGTTACCGAGATATTTGATAGTTATCTCATGTTTTCCTCTTGCGAGGGAATCTGTAATTGTAATAGTTTCGTTGACATAAGTAAATTTAAGATCTTTAGTGCCTTCAGTTACTTTTAAATCATTTGAAGTAATATTTAATATCTTATTGATACTTTCAACAGTTACAGCGATTTTTTTAGCTTCCTCTTCACGAACAGTAACGTTATTTGCATTAATTTCACTTGAATATTTGATGATTGCATTTTTAGAGTTCTTTGTTTCAGTAGAATTCACATTAATTGTAGCGCCAATATAATTAAGGTTATCTAATGCGAATCTGATTGTATTATCTTCTATAGTAAAATCATCAATTATTTTTGATGTTTTATTCCCATCGTCACCGGTGTAGGTTATATTCAATGTTAAGCTATCTTTATTTGGTTTATATTTGCTTACTCCATCGGAAATTGTGATTGGTATTTCAATGTTTACACCATCACTGGTAACGACTGATGGTATATCTAATGTTTTGTCTCCAAAAATAGATAATAATATTTTTGTTGTGGAATTTTTGTAAATAACATTTCCTAAATAAGTAATATTTAAACTATGATTACCTAAACTTAGTTTATCGGCAATGTTTATTTTTGAATTATTATAATTGAAATTTATTGTTGTATTTCCTTCTTTAACTGTAATATTTTCTTTTGCAATATTTATTTCCTTGCTTTCATTATCTTTTACAGCTACTGGAATCTCTACAGGGTCCTTTTCACTAACTTTCACATCTTCGGACACTACTGTAGTTTCTATTTTCTCATCGGTATCTTCACTTAAAGTTGCACTAGAACTATCGTCTGTTAAGATACCTGCATCTGATGTGCCAGTGTCTGCTGCACATGCAGATCCGATACTTACTAATAGGAATAAAGCCATTGCTATTAATAAGATATAAGAGTTTTTAAGTTTCATAACTTTTTATCCTCCTTTTAAAAGAAAATCATATTTTATTAAAAAAAGTGTATAGATTTTCAGTACTATTAATATTAGTATGATTTAACATTTATACTTTTCTTCCATTTATATATGCTAATTTTTGTTTTGTATGTTATACAATTGTATGGATTGTGAAAAATTTCATTCAAAAAAAAATAAAATAATTTGAAAAATAAAAATCATCAACATTATATGCTACGGAAGAATTTGAGTCCTTTGGTAGCACTTTTCTTAATCACAATAGAACTTGTTGCAGATCCTTTATATTTCAAATCGTATGGTAATATTTTAACTTTATGTGTTCCTGCTGAAAACTCATTAGTTGCAAAACCGATTGCTCCATTATAAATCTTTGTACTGCCTTTAATCTTTTTGGTTTTCAATACAAATGTTTTATATTTTTTACCGGTGTAAATTAAGAATTTAATCTTAACTCCATTAATACCCTTATTGGTCTTTTTATTTGAAACAATGTAGGAAAGTATCGCACCATTATTATCTGAGGTCCTGGCTTGCAATTTAAATTTCAAAGCAGTTTGTTTAATTACTTTAATTGAAGATGTTAATGTATTGAATTTATATCCGCTATGTGTTCCGCTTACCACAATTTTATGGGTTCCTGCACCCAAACTTTTAGTTTTGTATGAAGCTACACCTTTTGAGTTTGTAGTTACTGTTGTAGTTTTATATTTTTTTCCAGTGTAAACTTTTAGGGTGAGTTTCATTTTTGGTATAGGTTTGTTGGTTTTGGAATTAATGATTTTTATGGACCATATGCTAGAACTTTTAAGTGCAACTGTTAATTTGGATGCTGAAATTACTGCAACCGCTTTTTTAACAGTTATATTTAAATCCTTATCAATTGCAGTGTGGTTTTCATCAGGGGTTGTAGTAACTCTAAGAATATAATTCCCAACTCCCAAACCGGATATTGTCAATATACTTTTTGAAAAAGTAATTTTGGCTTCTTTATGATTTAAAACTCGAATATTTTCTTTTTGAACAGTTCCTCCATCAACAATAACTTGAACTGAGCCTGATGCACCATATTCAAAAATCATACTTGCGGTAAAATCAACACTGGATGATATTTTGGTCTTATTGAAAATGTTTTCTCTTTCATAAGTTTTTTCAGAAATATTCAATGCATCCTCTTTGCTTTCATTGTATTTGATAGCAAAATAATTTGAGATTATGGTTGAAGATGAATTACAGTATATTGCATTTCCAAATAATGCATCATTATCTTTAAAACTTGAATTTCTAATAAATCCGTATCCAACTAAACTAATTGCGCCTCCGTTTAAATTTAATGCATTATTTCCATTGAAATTACAGTTATCAATTTCTGTATTTTCACAGCTGCTGAATATGGCTCCTCCACCAGTAATATCAGATCCATTTTCATAATTTCTAAGATAGTTCTGGTCAAATTTACTATTGGAAATTGTATTTCCCTTGCCTTTCAAGACAATTGCTCCTCCACCTTGTGATGCAAAGTTATTGTTGAATGTACACTCAGTTATGAGACAATTGTTGGATTCAATTAATATTGCTCCACCATATTTGTATGCTGAATTTTCATTGAATGAACAATTTACTATTTGGCAGTCGTCTCCTTCTATTAATATTGCACCAGCAATTTGTGCTTTATTAGTTTTAAAAGTAGAATCAGTTATTTTACAGTTGTTTCCTTTTAATAATATAGTTCCGCTTTCTTTAGCAGTATTTTGAATAATCTCACAATTATTTAGGGTTCCCGCATTACCTTCCCAAAGAATTGCGGCACCATAATTTTCTTTACCACCATATAATTTTAAATTACTTAAAATAACATTAGATGCCGTGTTTTTAATATTAAATAATCTTAAATCTTTAAAAGTAGTTTCAGTTGGTTTGATTGTGGCACCATTGCCGTCACCACGGATGTTTAGTGTTTTATCAATATTGATTGTATTTTTTAGTTCAAAAGTACCGTTAAGAACAATTGTGTCTCCTTCTACTGCTTGGTCAATTGTATCTTGAATATTGCTTTCGGGAGTAATGTAATGTGTGTTTGGTTCATTAACATCCAGTTCTTCTGTTACTTGTGTTTCAATAATTGTTAAATTGTCCGGCGAAATATTCGAATCATTCCCAGCACTTACATTTGAAACAGTAAAAATACTTAACAATATAAGTATCAGTAATATTTTTTTATTCATTTTTTTCCTCCTTAAAAAGAAAAATTAAGGATAAGTTCCTTAAATCTTACGGAAAAATTTAATTCCTTTTGTAGCGCTTTTCTGGATTGTAATTGAAGTTGTAATTGTTCCTTTATATTTGATGTTTTCAGGCATGAATACAACTTTATGTTTTCCTGCTGAAAAACTGTTTGTTGCAAAACCGATAGCACCATTATAGGATTTCTTTTTGCCTTTGAGTTTTTTAGTGGTTAAAGTATATGTTTTGTATTTTTTGCCGGTATATATTAAAACCTTAATTTTAACTCCGTTGATTCCTTTATTTGTATTTTTATTGGATACTAAATAAGAAAGCAGTGACCCACTTTTTCCATTTGTCCTTTGTTGTAATTTAAATTTCAATGGGGTTTGTTTTACAACTGTAATGGATGAAGTTAATGTGTTAAATTTATAACCGCTATGGGTTGCGCTTACCTCGATTTTGTGAGTGCCGGAAGTCAGATCTTTGGTTTTATATGATGCCACTCCTTTTGAATTTGTAGTTACTGATACTGTTTTATATTTCTTACCTGTGAATACTTTTAATGTAAGTCTCATGTTTGGAATGCCTTTATTATTCCCTGAGTCAACCAATGTAATTGTCCAAACACCTGCACTTTTAAGGGCAACAGTTAATTTGGATGCTTTAATGACTGCAGTTGCTTGTTTAACTGTGAAATTTAAATCTCCATCAACAGCAGTATGATTCTCATCCGGTGTTGTAGTAACTCTAAGGGTATAGTTTCCAACATCTAAATTGGAAATTGTTAAAACATTGTTTGAATAAGTAATTTTAGCTTCGTCATGATTTAAAACATGAATATTTTCAAGTTCGATTTTTCCTCCACTGACATTTACATAAATGGAACCTGATGATCCGTATTCAAAAATAAGTCCTGGAGAAAAAATAACACTGGAATTTACTTTCACACGTTCAATTGTATTATTTAATCTCAATAACTCGAAATAAGGGATTCCAGGAACTGCATCTGCAATAATCTCATCATAATCAAGCACAAAATGATTAAACATGATATCATATGAAGAATACATTAAATCATTACCTAACCTAGCCATATTGTCTTTAAAGAAAGATTTTCTCACGGTATTATTGATGTATAAACTTATAGCACCTCCATATGCTTCAAGTGCTTGATTTCCTATGAATGTACAATTGTCAACTGTTAAACCGTCGGAATCAGCACTGAAAATTGCACCGCCTCCCTGAGTTTCATTTTCATCTAATTTATTTGTAATGTAGTTGTTGTAAAATTCACAGTATTCAATAGTATTGTTTTGTTTAAGTACAGAAATTGCACCTCCGTAATCAGTACAATGGTTGTTTGTGAATTTACAATGGCTTATAATGCTGTTATCTGCCCATAATGCTATTGCTCCCCCATGACTTTTTTCACCATTTGCCATGTTGTCGTTGAATTCACAATTTGTTATGGTGCAAGCACTACCATTCAAAAGAATAGCACCTCCATGCATAGCCGCATGATTGTTTGTAAAAATACTATTCTCTATTTTACAGTTATTGCCTAAAATGAGAAGTGCACCGCCAATAGCATTCTCTCTTATTGCGGAATTATCTATAAATTCACAGTTTGCTATGGTACCGTTATCGCCTTCCCAATATACAGCACCTCCCCATAAGAATATGCCGTTAACAAATTTTATATTATTTAATTCAACGTTTGAAGCATTGATATTAAAAAATGGGGAACTATAATCTTTGCTTGTATTGAATGTTATAACAGCACCGTCATCTGATCCGACGATTTTAACTGGTTTATTAACATTAATTAGGTAATCGCATGTATAATTTCCATTGAGAGTAATTGTGGAATATTCCTCGGCAGCATCAATTTCACGTTGAATATTCCTATATTCATCTTCTCCAGACTTTAAATTATGAGCATTATCTTGATTATCTGCAATTTGCTCTTCTGTCATTGTTTCTTCTAGTGATTGCGTTTCTATAGTGCTAGTATTGTCAGATGAGATAATGTCAGAAGCATCTGCTGCACTCACATTAGAAAAGGCACAAACACTTATTATCATAATCAAAAATATTAGTAATATTTTTTTCATATTAGTTTCCACCTTTAAAAATATAAAATATATTGAATATATCATATTTTTCTAATGGAATCTATTTAAAAGTTTCATATAAAGCATAAACTTTCATTCACTCGCCAAATTGCGAGGAATGCTTTAAAATTTTTTAAAAAAAAAGAATTTGAAGAATAATAATTATTCTTCGATATAGGAATCTATGTCTATATCTAAATCATCACAGATTCCTTTTAATTGTTCGTATAATTTTTCATCGATTGCTACACCATTAGCTTCGGCATCAGCAATTCTTTTTACTTCCAAATCGCCTGGAATTGCAACAGTTTCACCAGTAGCTCTGACTTGTGAGACAAAGTCTTCGGTATTTGCAACAAATTCTCCAAAGTCTCCAAATTTGGATGGATCAATTACAACATATAAGTCTCCTTTTGTACAATCTTTGGTTGGTGAAGCTGTACCGCTAACTCCAAGTCCGTATCCTGCTTGTACTAATGGTCCAGTTAAAATTTCAATTAATAATGATAATGCATATCCTTTAAATCCACCAAATGGTAAAATTGATCCTTCAAGTGCTGCTTCAGGGTCGTTAGTTGGATTTCCATCTTTGTCTAATGCCCATCCGTCAGGCAAGTCCAGACCTTTTCTTTTTGATTCAATGATTTTTCCACGAGCAGTAACTGAAGTTGCCATGTCTACAGTAATGTATGTTTCTGAAGGGATACCTAATGCAATAGGGTTGGTACCAATTAAAGCTTGGCTTCCTCCTAATGGTGCTATAGCAGGATCAGTATTTGCAAGAACCAATCCGATACAGTTTTCCCTTAATGCTAAATCAGAATAAAATCCAGTAACACCGAAGTGATTTGTATTGTGGACACCAACACATCCGATTCCTACTTCTTTAGCTTTTTTAATAGCTATTTGCATAGCTTTATATGATACAGCTTGTCCAAAACCACTATTACCATTTATTAAAGCAATTGCTGGTGTTTCTTTTTCAATCTCAATGTCATCTTTTAGGTTTATTGTTCCTGCTTCGATACTAATTAAGTACTGTGGAAATCTTCCAAGCCCATGTGATGTAAATCCTTTTAAATCTGCATCAATTGTTGCTTCAGCTACAAATTCACTGTCTTCTTCACTAGCTCCTAATTTTTTTAATATTTCTTTTACAAGAGCTATTTCTTTATCTTTCATTATCTTCATTCACACACCTCTTAATTATTTATCAAATCAGTATTCAATTTCAGATCCTTCAAAAGCTTTTACAGTAATTTTTTCATCGTCTGTTACTTTACCAATAATTTGGCAATTGCAGTATTCTTTCAAAGTACTCATTATTTTTTCAGCTTCGTTTTCTTCAGCGATTACAACAAAACCGATACCCATGTTAAATACTTTATACATTTCTTTGATGTCTACGTTTTGTTCATAGATTAATTTGAATATTTCAGGAACTTCCGGAAGGTCATTAATATCATATCCGACACCTTTTTTCAAACGTCTGAGATTTGTAAATCCTCCTCCGGTAATATGTGCAAGTCCGTTAATATTATATTCTTTTTCAAATAATGCTACAATAGGTTTAACATACAATTCAGTTGGTCTGATTAATTCTTCACCGATAGTTGTATTTCCGTTTGGCATTTTGTCGTTAACAGTAAAACCTGCATCATCAAACAATGCTTTTCTTGCTAAACTGTATCCATTGGAATGGATTCCGTTACTTTCAATACCAATCAATACATTTCCAGGTTCTATATTTTCACCAGTAATGATTTTATCGATATCTACGAAACCAATCCCAGTACCTGCTAAATCGAAATCTTTAATAATTCCTGGAAGTGAAGCAGTTTCACCACCTATAATTGCAATTTTTGATTCTTCAGCACCTTTAACAAGGCCTTCAGCAATTTCACTAGCTCTTTCAGGGTCTGGTTTTTCAACAGCAAGATAATCCACTAATGCAATAGGTTCTGCACCTACACAAAGTATATCATTAACGACCATGGCAATACAGTCTATACCAACAGTATCGTATTTATTCATCATTTCTGCAATTAAAATTTTACTTCCAACACCGTCAGTACTCATTGCAATAGCTTTATCTCCTAATTTTACTAAAGCCGCATAATGACCGCTGTCAGTGATGATATCTCTACATGATAATGTTGATTTGAGTTTATCTGCTAACTTTGATACAGTAACAGCTTCAAGGTCTATATCAACACCGGATTCTGAATAAGTAACCATTTTTACACCTATAAGCTTTATTTGTTTAATTTTTTTAAAAAGAAATAAAATAATATTGTGTTTACAATATTTTTACACAATATAATTTGTTTTATTAAGTATTTAATTGTTTTTTAATTATTGTATTCTAACACTGTCTAAATTAATCGGAGTTTTAGTTTCAATTTTATAACTTCTATGAATTGAAGATGCCAAATCCACAGCTTTGTATGGGTCTCCGTGGCATGTAATGACTTTATCAGGTCTTGGATTAAGTCTTTTTACATATTCCATTAATTGTCTTCTGTTAGAATGTCCACTAAATCCATTAATAGTTTTTATTTGCATTTTTACGCAGAATTGTCTTGTTCTACCATCATCATCTTCTAATGGAATTTCTTTCCATCCTTTTTGAACTCTTCTACCCATTGATCCTTCAGATTGGTATCCTACAAAGATTAATGTGTTTTTCTCATCTTCGCATAACCATTTGAAGTATTCTACAGAGTTTCCACCGGTCAACATACCTGAAGTGGATAAGATGATAGCAGGCTGTTTGCTTTCGACAATCTCTTTTCTTTGGTCACGATTTTGGACCTTTTCAAACATATCTGAGACAAATGGATTTCTTCCCATATGGAAGATTTGGTCTCTTAAGTCTTTACTTAAGTATTCAGGTCTTGCAGTGTGGATTGCTGTTGCTTCCCAAATCATACCGTCAATGTAGATAGGTACTTCTTCGATTAAACCATGTCTCATGTATTCTTCCAAAACAACCATAAGTTCTTGTGCTCTTCCCACAGCAAATACTGGAACCAATACTTTTCCTCCACGTTTTAGTGTTTTATAGATGGTTTTCATCATTTCTTTTTCAGCATTGTTCCTGGAAGGTTGTACATCTTCTTTTCCACCATATGTACTTTCCATAATTACTGTTTCAGCACGTGGGAATCTGATTGTTGCAGGTTCAAGTAATCTTGAAGGTTCATATTTAAAATCTCCAGTATATACTAAATTGTGAGCTCCATCTCCAATGTGCATATGGGATATTGCTGAACCTAAAATATGTCCTGCATTGTGCAATGTCAATCTTATGTCTGGAGAAATGTCAGTTACTTCTCCATAATCTAGTGTAATTGTATTTTTAATAGCTTGTTTTACATGTTTTGATGTAAATGGGAGAGGATTTCCTTCTCTGTGAGCTATATCTAAGTGGTCGAATTGTAAAAGTGTAGTTAAATCTCTGGTTGGGGTTGTACAGTAAACTGGCCCTTCATATCCATAATGGTAAAGGTATGGTACAAATCCACAGTGATCTAAGTGAGCGTGAGATATGATGACAGCATCTAATTCTTCAATTGAAAATTCTGGCGCATTCAAATAAGGGAATGCATTTTTATTGTCTGATGCTGCAACATTAACACCACAGTCCAATAAAACACGGCTGTTTGGTGTTTGCAATAACATTGATGAACGTCCTACTTCTTTAAATCCTCCCATTGAAGTAACTCTGGCCCAATCATTTGGATGTTTAGTTCCTTGGTGGATTTGGCGTCCAAGACGTTGTAACATTTTTTTTCTATCTTTACTACTATTTTTTTGGATGGTTCTAATTTTTCCAATAATATCTGAACTGATTGGAGGGGTTCTTAAGATTTTAGGTGCCCATCCAGTGTTTTTAACAATGTTTCTGGATGTTACTCCATATTTTCCAATAACCAATCCTGGTTTTTTCGCAGTAATAACTACTTCTCCAGTTACGGTATCAAAATAAATGTCAGTAATTTCAGCTCCTTCCGGTACGATTTCATGAATTTTATTAATGGTTTCTTCAGGTTCAAGTAATGCGCACTTGTCGGATCGTATAATAATTCTTTTTCTAAGTTCTTTTGCAAGTGATCTTATAAGATCGCCATTTTCAGTTATAATTTCTGGATTTTTAGTATAAACTACTACTTCCGGACCTTCAAATTCCACTTTGGAAACTTGAATCTCTTTTGGTAGCTTTTCTAAAATCTCTTTTTTAATATCTTCTAAAATATCTGAAGTCATATAATCCCTTCAAAAAAAGTTGGTGTAGTATAATAGTTTATGAAAAGCTTTAAGCTATAATTAGTTAAATTTCATAAACTATCTACACTATTATATAAAAAAATAGTTAGTTATGAAAAATTAGCTTACTTATATTTTTTCTAGAATCTCATTAATTTTTTCATCATCTAACATTTCAAAGCCGTCTTTGTCTACTTTTGCAACTAAATATCCGTTTCCGGAAAATGTGTCACGTTCAGCAGCAGCTCTAATAGCTCTTATAGCTATTTCAATTCCTTCATCGGTTGTTAAATCATCTCTATATCTGTCTTCAAGAACTCCGTATGCAACGATAGAACCTGATCCAGTTGAGATATAAGTGTCTTCTATCATTCCACCAGCTGGGTCTAATGAATAAAGAGATGGTTTGTCTGCGTCCATTCCACCAAGTAATGTTTGAACATACATTGGTCCTGAACGTAATATGTTTGCAGTTAATGATGCGGCAGCTTTAACACTGATTGCATCGTTGTTTCTCATTTGGTAAAGAGAAACTTCTGCTTCAATAACTTTCATTAAACTTTGTGCATCTCCCACTGAACCAGCAATGGTAGTTACAATATGATCATCAATTTTAAATATTTTTTCTGCGACTTTATGAGCTACTAAGTTTCCCATACTAGCTCTTCTTTCGCTTGCAAATACAACTCCATCTTTACAAGTAATTCCGACGGTTGTTGTACCTTCTAATATTTTATCATCCATTTAAATACACCTCTATAGTATTTAAAATATCTTATTTCAACTATCTAATAGGTTGAATATAATAAAATCAATTAAATGTATATTTACATATTAATTTTATTTAAAATCAGAATCAATAATTAGTATAAACTAACAATATTAATATTATCTATTTGCATATATAAACTTTTCTTTCAAAAGGTGAATAAATTGAAATGGAAACGAATTGGTAATGTATTGATTTTAGATAGTAAATTTCATTATGAATCTTATGAAGATCTGCAGGTTTTATCAAAAAAGCATAATGTAAAAACCATAATGAAAATAGACCATATTCAAGGAACAAAAAGGGAACCTGTATATAATATTCTCTATGGCAATGAAACTGAGACAATACACAAAGAAAATGGTTGTTTATTTAAATTGGACTTGTCAAAAGTTATGTGGTCTAAAGGGAATAATAATGAAAGGCTGCGTATTGCAAAATTGGTTGAAGACAATGAAGTTGTTTTGGACATGTTTGCAGGTATAGGATATTTTTCAATTCCTATTGGTGTTCATTCAAATGCAAAACACATATACTCGATTGAAATCAATCCTAATTCTTACTTTTATTTATGTGAAAATATTAAATTAAATAAGTTGGACAATATTACTCCAATTTTGGGGGATTGCATGGTGCATGCTCCCAAGTATAAAGCTGACCGTATTATAATGGGGTATGTAAAAACTACTCATCATTATCTAAATGTAGCCATAAATAGTTTAAATGAAGGCGGAATACTGCATTATCATGAAACTGTTCCTGAAAAATTAATGAATACTAGACCTCTTGAAAGGATTATTTCTCAGGCAGGCAATCGTGAAGTTGAATTATTAAAATTAAATAAAATAAAAAAATACGCTCCGGGTGTGGAGCATGTGGTTTTGGATGTTAAGGTGAATTAAAGATGTTTTTGAGTAACTTTTTATTTAACCATTCATCGTTTATGTATTTGTCATAAACACATAATCTTTCAGTTAGTTCAAATTTTGCATCTTTAGTCAGTTCATTGAGTTCATCGATTTCCGGCCAGGGGGATGTGATATTGACAAAGTCCGGGCTCACTGGAGATACGCCTCCCCAGTCATCAGCGCCGCAAAGTAGGAAAATTTGTGCAGTATCCCTATTTAAATTAGGTGGGACCTGTATACTGACGTCGCTGTCTTTGAACAACAGGTATGCTGCAATAACTGTTCTGACCATGTCTAAAAGGCTTGGCTTTGGCCAATTCTCCATTTCAATTCCTGGAATTGGTGTAAAGTTTTGAATAATGACTTCTTGGATATGTCCGTACTCATCATTAATCTCTTTAATCGCAAGTAATGAATCGGCAATTTCTTCTTTTGTCTCTCCAATTCCTATTAAAATACCTGTGGTGTAAGGAATTTTTAGTTTTCCTGCATTGGAAATAGTTTCTAATCTAAGTTCCGGATTTTTTCCAGGACTCTTTTTATGTGCAGGCAATTCCATTAATCTTTTTGATGAATTTTCAAGCATTAAACCCATTGATGCATTTACTTCCTTTAATTTTTCTAAAGATTCATAACTGAAGTTACCTCCATTTGTATGGGGCAATAAGGAAGTTTCATCCAAAGTCATCTGGCAGATATCAACAATATAATCGACCATGCTGTCGTATCCAAATTCTTTTAATCTTAATTGGACAATTTCATCTTCATCAGCATCTTCTCCAAAAGTAAAAAGAGCTTCTTTACAACCATGTTCTTCGGCTTCTTTTAATTCACTTAAAATTTCTTCTTTTGTTTTAAGAATAATGGCTTCTGGATCATCTGGATTCTTTTTAAAATTACAATATCCACAATCATTTCTGCAAATTTCAGTTAATGGTATGAATATATTTTTAGAATAAGTTATGAGATTATTCTCCCTATATTTGGCCACTTCCAGCATATATTTTTCAAGGTCTTTGTCAGTTGCATTTAATATAGCGAGAATTTCCTCTTTTGTTAAATTTGACATGTTTAATCTTCACGTTCGGAAACAGTTACTTCCACATAAAGCGGAGGAATTTCATTTTTATCTTCCCAAATTGCAATAACAACATAAAAGTTTGGAAGTTCAAATACTTTATAGGCTACTACAAGTCCCATTGATTCCAATTCTTCTTCCATCCTAATGAATCCTTTACTGTCAACATCTCCAGTAGTGGTTTCACTTTTTTGGATGTTTTTATCGCCTAATTTGAGAATATCTTCAATCTTGTCTGATGTGGATTCTATTTCTGTTCCGCCAAGGATTTCACCAATTTCTGAAAGCTTAGAATCAAAATCATCTAAAGGCAGTACTTTTCTTGATTTTCCTCTCACAATTAAAATTCTTTCATTATCAATTGCAGGTCTTGATCCTTTAAATGACTCAAAAAAGCCCATTACTTCTCCTGCAATTTCATATGTTTTTTTCATTAAATCAGATCCTATTGAATATTTAATTCTTCTTTTAATTCACCCATTGTGGTTACTTTTTCAGCAAATGCATTGTGTCTGTGAATACTTTCATGATTTTCCTGACGGGATGTAATTAACACGTCATCTGGGAAATCAGAATATTTTGTTGCAATTTTTTCCATCATGTTTCTTACACAATCTTCAACAAAAACAGGTTTTCGATGTGCATTCATGACAGTTGCATTTTCATCAGGTCTCTTTAATAATTCACACACTGGTGAACTCATAGAGGTTTCAATAATATCAATAATATCTTCTGCTTTAACTATTTTATCTTCAGGAACTTCAATTAATAATGTTCCAACTCCTCTTTGATTGTGAGAAGCAAAAGTAACAGTGTCTAATACTTTTTGAGTTGTTTCTTCATCTAAAAATTCTAATAATTTGGTTTTATCGGATTCTCTTACAGATTCCTGTGCACATGGGCAAACAGTCATTCCAATAACTTCAGCACCAATACTTTTTTTGATGGTAACTTCATTATTTTCATCTCTAAAACCAATGGCTTTTGCTTTAAGTTTAGCCATTTCTTGGGTTTTATTTTTAGTTACTGGTGACTCTTTCATAAACATAAAATCAGTAGTCATTGATATTTCAACACGTTTAGCATATTCGTGTTTGGTCATCATTTTGTCAACTATTTTTGCACATAAATCTTCAACGGCAACTCCCTTATCATTAGCAACAGTTTCAAGAACTTCACTAATTGCTTCAGGATTCCTAGACATATGTACTCCTTTTTGATCATTTGGCAAATCTACAAATGCATCAAATGTAGGTAACAATATTATAGGTCTTTTATTTATTCTTTCTAGCTGTAATAATTTTTTTACTCCTGTTACACCTACTCTTGTAAGTTTAATAGGTATGCTTGGAGTGTCATCTTGGGTGTCGGGTAAGCATACTGCCAATTTCATAACCTCTTAATATATTGATTAAATATTATTATTTCTCATTCTCTTTATATATAAATATTTAAAGATTTAATGATTTTTCATGAATTTTTTTGAAGGTGTGATGGAATTTAAATTTTACTTTAAAAATAGTTATTTTTTTAGAATTTTGTTCAAAAATAAAAAAATTAATTAAGCAGTTGTTTGTTGTTCAACTGCCAATCTAAATTTATAAAATGTTTGAAGAACCCATGTCTTCTTTAATAACATCTAAAACGGTTTGGGTGTAAGTTCTTTCTATAATTGGATCTTTTAATAATTCTTTAATAAATCCATTTAGTTCATTGGTGTTTCTGAATTTTGCAATTAAAAATGCGTCATATTCGCCAGTAACGTCGTATATTCCAACAACATTTTTGTTGAAAAATGTTTTTTCTTCCCAATTTTTGAGTTTTCCGCCTTTTACTCTTACACCGATGATTGTGGTCAATACAAATCCTAATTTTTCGTGGTCAATTACTGGTGAGAATTTTTTGATTACTCCAGATTTAACCATTTTGTCTATACGATTATGTACTGTACCTACAGAAACATCTAAACTACGAGATATTTGTCTGTAAGATGTTCTAACATCTTCATTAATAATTTTAAGGATGTTAATATCTGTATCATCGAGTTTAACAACATTGTCTTTAGTTTTTACCATTATATCACTTCATTCATGTATTAATATAGCTAATATGTATAATTAATAATTAGTATATATAATTTAATTAATTGTTTATTATATTTAAAACTTTATATATATTTAACTATTTTTTTTTATAACCTATGCTATAATATAATTTAGTGTAGCATATTTTTTTGTTATTTTTTTATATTTTAATAATATTTAGATTTTTCATCATTATTGTTGGGCTATTGTTTATTTTTTTTTACAAGTTGCTATTCATTATTGAACTCGAGAAGAATATTTTTTATTTCAGTAATGTTTGCATTTGTTTTTATGCCTAGTGGATTGTAGTGGGTCTTAACTGCGCTAAACCCTTTATTTTTTATTTTATCAAAAATTAAATCAAGCTTTGGAGCACTTATTTTCAATGATTTACATATGTTGTGCACATCAAAAAATGTTGCTGGTGCTTCAGATTCTATAAGGCAGCTATTAAGTAATTTAAGTGATTGTTTTTCGGTATTAATTTTTTTGTAATCGATTTCATTAATCATTTGTTCGATAAACTCTTTATTTTGGATAGGACCTAACCATAGTGGTCCTGCATGAATTAATTTTTCACCACAAATTGGGCATTTTTCTTCAATTGCACTGGCCAATCCTTTAGTGGGTTGTCTATGTAAACAGTTTTTACAATGACTGATGTAACCTATATTTTTTAAACATTCATCAGTTTTTTTAGGACCTTTCTTAACATTAATGTATAATCTCATATAATGTTCGGTGCTGTGGGACATTTTCACTTCAATATATTTTCCATATTTCGCAAGGGTAAGTGCTACAAAACCGGCTAATATCCTAATGCCATTCTCATGGCAATATTCACTTTTATAAGGTTTTGCATTGTATTTTCTTATACATGGCTCCTTATATGTTCCACATAATGCAGAGGTGTCAGTTGCAGTTACGCATAACAATGAATTTCTACGTGCGCAGTATCCTGCAGAATCTAGAAATGGGGAGGGGGTTCCGAAAGGATCTATGTCTATTACATCAAATTCGCCACGTTTCATTCTTAAAAACATGCTTGCATCATGTTGATAAACTTCAATATCTTCTAAATTATTTAAATCAATATTATGTTGTTCATATTCATTGGCCAATTCGCTTATGTCATTAATACATACATTTCCAACGCCTTCTATTTCATTTTTGTAACGAATTCCTCTAATTCCGCTTCCACCAAATAAATCACAAATGTCAATTTCTCTTTCTTCTTGTTTTTGGAATACCTGTATTGCAAGAATTGACAAATCTCTATTTAATTCCATGTGTGGATTGTAAAAAACAGGAGCGTCGGATGATACTTTATCAAATTCTGGAAATTCAATTTTTGTTAATCCTTCTTCAATTTGTTTAATCTTATATTCATCCATTGATTCACACTCAATTTTAATATTTTTAAATATGTAATGTTTTAAATATTATTAGATTTAAATATTAGTATGATAATTAATCTAATTTTTATAATTTGGTGATAAATGTGTCAGAAATTAAAGTTCCTATTGCAAAACCAATTATTGGCGATGAAGAAATAGAAAATGTAGTTGAAGTCTTAAAATCAGGAATGATTGCTCAAGGACCTAAAGTGGAAGAATTTGAACAAAAATTTGCCGAGTGGGTTGGAGCGGATTATGGTATTGCTGTTAATTCGGGTACTGCTGCATTACACGTTGCTTTATTGTCATGTGGTATAGGCAAAGGTGATGAAGTAATTACAACTCCATTCACATTTATTGCAAGTGGAAATTCAATTTTATATACTGGTGCAAAGCCTGTTTTTGCTGATATTGATTTAAATACTTATACCATAAAACCTGAATCAATTGAAAAATTAATCACTGAAAATACTCAAGCAATTATGCCTGTCCAACTATATGGGCAGTCAGCCAATATGGATAGAATCAATGAGATAGCTGAAAAGCATGGATTAATTGTTATTGAAGATGCTGCTCAAGCACATGGTGCAACTTGCAATGGTAAAAAAGTAGGTAGTTTGGGAGATATGTCTTGTTTTAGTTTTTATCCTACAAAAAACATGACTACTTCTGAAGGAGGAATTATCACCACCGATGATGAAGATTTGGCAGACAATGCCAAAATATTCAGAGCTCATGGAGCAAGTGTCAGATATCACCATGATGATATAGGATATAATTTCAGAATGACTGATATTGCCGCAGCTATTGGTCTTGCACAGTTAAATAAAATTGACGGGTTCAATGCTAAAAGAATTGAAAATGCTAAATATTTAAATGATGGATTAAAAGATGTTGATGGCATTGTTACACCTTATTGTGCTTATGGATCAAAGCATGTATATCACCAATACACTATTCGTGTTGAAAAAGGAGATCGTGATGATTGGGTTGATGTAATCAATGATTGCGGTGTGGGAACTGGAATTCATTATCCAATTCCATTGTATAATCAACCAATTTATAAAAAATTAGAAGTTGAAGGGGATTGTCCTAATGCTGAACTTGCAGCAGACAATGTTATTTCTCTTCCAGTGCATCCTTCACTTACAAAAGAAGATTTAGATTTAGTAATTGAAGCTGTTAAAACTGCTTCATCTAAATTTTAATTTTTTTTTATTTTAACATTTTATTTACTGTTTCTACTTTTGCATCCAATGTTCTGTTTTCCAAGTCTCGTCTGTCATCTACTTTTATAACTGTATAAACTCTGCCGATTCCCAATTCAAAAATTGCTTCTTGAGCATTAGCTATTGCTTCATAAAGTTCATTTAAATTTTCTGCTTCGATTTGTGTTCCCATTCCAGTTAGTTGGTAGTTTAGTCCGGAATCTTTAATTGACTGAACTGCAGCAGTTACATAATCTTTACATTCAGTAGTTTCAGTTCCTACGGGTAATATTGCAAAATCACAAGTTATCATATTATCACTGGTAAAATTATTTATTTATCTTAATATAAATTAATTTAGTAATGGTTAAACTAAACAAAAATGATTTTAACGAAAAGATTTTTACAAGGATTAACAATTTAATTTCGGATTATGAATTGATCAAGGAAGGCGAATTGATTGCCGTTGCATTGTCTGGTGGAAAAGACAGTGTTTTAACATTGCATGCATTAAAAAATTATCAACAAATTTTAAATTTTGATTTGGTTGCAATAAGTGTTGATGAAGGAATTGAAGGTTATAGGCAACATGGAATTGATTCTGCAGTTAAAAATGCAAATGATTTAAACATTGATTTGGTTCAAAAATCCTTTAAAGATGATGAAGGTTTTGCATTGGATGATATCTATCAGGATTTTAAAAGTGCCTGTATTCCATGCGGTGTCTTTAGAAGAAATATCTTGAATAAGACTGCGTATGAACTTGGAGCATGCAAGATAGCTACCGGTCATAATTTGGATGATGAAATTCAATCATTTTTAATGAGCTTTGCAAGAGGGGACACAATTAAATTCTCAAAATTTGGGCCGGAATTGGATGTTATTCATCCCAAATTGGTTCCAAGGATTAAGCCATTGTGGAACACTCCTGAAAAAGAAGTTGGAATGTGGGCCATCTTGAATGATATTGATATTCATTTAGATGAATGTCCTTATTCTCATTTGTCCTTAAGGGCTAAAATTAAAGAATTTTTAAATGTTAATGAGGACAGGTATCCTGGAATTAAAAATAATGTGATGGAATCTTTTCAAAAAATATTGACTTTTGAAAATGATATTTCCACAAGCCTTAATGAATGTGAAGTTTGTGGTGAGCCGACTTCATCAAATATTTGCAAGGCTTGTGAGTTAAAAAAATTAATTTCTGAGAATTGCGAAAATCATGTATGCAATAAATAATGCAACTAATATCGCACCTTCTTTTCTATCAAATTTATCTTGTGTTTTACCGAATATGAAACATAGTACTGTTACGAATACCATGAAAGTTACATCTATGAGCATACTTGAATCAAGAGATATTGCAGTTATGGCACTACTTGCTCCGAGAACAAATAGGATGTTGAAGATGTT
This sequence comes from Methanobrevibacter sp. UBA188, assembly GCF_905234905.1. Taxonomy (NCBI): domain Archaea; kingdom Methanobacteriati; phylum Methanobacteriota; class Methanobacteria; order Methanobacteriales; family Methanobacteriaceae; genus Methanobrevibacter; species Methanobrevibacter sp. UBA188. The sequence continues at coordinate 27,557 of NZ_CAJOJM010000011.1, forward strand.
TGATCCGATAACATTTCCTATAACCAACTGATTTTCTCCTTTCTTTAAAGCAGTTAGTGATGTGACAAGTTCAGGTAAAGATGTACCTATTGCTACAATGGTTAAACCTACTAATGTTTCACTCATTCCAAATGCAATTGCTATATCTGATGCACTATTGACAACCAAATCTCCTCCAATAACGATTCCTGCAAGCCCAATAATTATGAAAAGTATACTATATGGGAGAGTAAATTTCGGTTTTTCTACAACATTCGCATTATCTGATTTTTTTGCGGATTTGATAAGATGGGCTACATAAGCAATTAATATAATAAGTAGAATAATTCCTTCAATTTGGGATACATTCCATCCTATTATAATAAATGCTGCAAATAAGACTGTAATTCCGACAAGGAATGGCAAATCTTTATTGAGAACATCTTTTTCCATTAATAGTTCTCCCAGCAGTGCAGATATACCGATAACCATTAATATATTGAATAAATTACTACCAATTACGTTACTTACAGCCATTGCATTATTTCCGGTAATTGCTGATGTGATGGAAACTGCTGCCTCAGGAGCACTGGTTCCAAATGCCACAATGGTTAAACCAACAATTATTGTAGGAATTTTTAAAAGGGATGCAATGCTACTGGCACCATCTACAAAAAAGTCAGATCCTTTTATTAAAAATACGAATCCAACAATTAACAAAACAAATTGTAATAGTATTGACATGTCCATTTTTTATTCCTCTATTTTAATCGGTTCTTGAGGTCCCAAATCGGTTACAAGAATTTTGTCGATTTGGTGCCCATCCAAGTCTATAACTTCAAATATGAATCTTCCACATTCATATTTTTCATTTTCATTAGGTATTTTACCACTTAAACTTAATATGAAACCTGCAATTGTAGTATATCCGTCTTCTTCTTCATCGGGCAATGTTTCATTAAAGTCAAATAGTTCTTTAAATTTATCAATAGGATATCTTCCATCAATCAACCAAGTGCCGTCGCTTCTTTGTGTAGCTTGAGGTTCATCCTCTTCGTCAATTCCAGGAATGTCTCCCACAATACCTTCAAGTAAATCGTTTAATGTAATTAATCCTTCCACACTTCCGAATTCATCAACAACAAGTGACATGTGTACATATCCTTGGTTTTCTTTGAATTCTTTTAATAGTTCCAGTGTTTCCAAGTGTTCTGAAACAACTAATGGTTCTTTTACAATTTTATGAATGTCGAATTTGTCATCATTAAACATTGCTGAAAGAATGTCTTTGGCCTGAACAACTCCGATAAAATCATCTAATTCGCCGGATGCAATAGGAAATATTGATCTTTTACTTTCAATAATTTTTACTTTGTTGATGTCCTTATCATCTTCCAAATCAATCCATATGATTTCATTACGTGGGGTCATGATACTTTCAACTTTTTGGTCATCAAGTTTGAAGACTCTTTTGATGATGTCTTCTTCCTCTTGTTCAATTGTTCCGTCTTCTCTTCCTTCCTTAATCATTAATTCAATTTCTTCTTCAGTAACAACATCATCATTTTTGTTTTCAATTCTAAGTACCCATAAAAGAAAACTGCTTGATTTTGCAAGAACAAAACTAACTGGCTTTGAAACCTTTTCAAGAATTACCATGCTTTTTGCAACTTTTAGGGATATTCTTTCAGGGTCATTCAATGCAATTACTTTAGGAACAATTTCTCCTACGACCAATGTTAAATATGTAGTGATGATAACGACTATTGCTACACTTATCGGTTCGCTGTAAGGTATGAATGAAATAGCATTTGCAAGCGGTTCAGCTAATGTTACTCCTCCAAATGCACCTGTTAAGACACCGATAAGAGATATTCCAATTTGAACAGTTGATAAAAATTCATTAGGATCTTCTAATAATTCTAAAACGATTTCAGCATTTTTATTTCCTTCTTCAATGTATTTTTGCATTTTCGCTTTTCTCACCGATACTACGGCCAATTCAGCCATTGACAAATAACCTGTGAGTATTATTAAAATTAAAATTATAATTATCTCGAGTATCGTTCCAATCATTTTTAACAGACCATTAAAACTAGTTATAACTCACTGGCTCGTTGAAAGTCAGTGTTACCATATATTTTGTCCTGCATTTCCTGAACTGCTAATGAAGCATCTTCTCGTGTAGCTGCTTTTTTAAATATTCTTCTAGATTTAACCTTCAATGTTTTACCGCAAACACATTTGCGGGTAGCTACACCTTCTTTTGCATATAATGCACGACCGCAGTCGCAACGGAATATAAGATACATGGTATTTTTCCCTTTAAAAATTAATAGTAATTATAATATATTAAGGATATATTATATAAAATTTTAACTACCCTCCGAAAATTTTCATGAATAGAGGTATGAAAACTTGGGATGGTAAAATTACTAAAGTTGCAATACTAACGGCTAAGTTAGTTCCAACAACTACCAATAATATTCTAAAGATATTGTTGTGCCACAAGTCCTTAAAGCTTTCTAAATGCGCTAAACTGTCAATATCTCTTTTTCTAACTTTTCTAAATTTGGCTTCGGTCAATCCTGAAAACCATCCTGCTGCAAGTAATGGGTGTATGATGGTTAATGGGGCCACTACACCTCCGATAATTGCGGACTGAATTTTTGAACCGGATACGATTGAACCGATAAATCCCATTACCATACTTATGATAATAAATTCGTATAAATTTCCGGTTATGTTTATCCCGCTAAAATATGCCAGAAAAAATATCACCACAAATAAAATTGGAATCAGTGCTAAAATTATCTTTACCCAAGGAATTCCTCCCTTTTTGTTTATGTCTTCCAATTCGTGAAGCGGTGGCAATGTTTCGGGATTGTCCAAATATCTTGTAATTCCCGGTTTATGTCCAGCTCCCACAACTGCGATAACATGGTCTTGTGGAATTTGAAGTAATTTGCCTGCAAGGTATGCATCTCTTTCATGCACAAGAACTTCATACACGCTCGGAGCTTCATCTTTAAACATTTCCATTAAATCGTCAAGGTTATCCGGATTTTTTAGCTCTTCAATATCAATTTCATCTTCTGCATCATCTCCACCAAATACGGATGAAAGAAGACTAAATAAAAATTTAGCTTTTTCCATAAATCCCATTCTATTTAAAGCTCTCTGCAGGGTGGTATTGATTTCCCTATCAATCAAAGCTATTGGTATTCCTAAATCTTCACATGCTTCAATGGCTCCAACCATTTCAGACCCAGGTTTCACATCAACATCCGCACCAACCTTTGATTGGAAATATCCAAGAAGTGTTGTGGTCAAAAATAATCCAACTTTGTTATCTTTAATTATTTGGCTGACGGATATGGTATCATCTTCTTCAATACCCATCATATCTTTTTTTAATTTTATATATCTTCCCTTATCAAGTTCAATTGCTACTACTTCAGGGTGTTGTTCATAAATGGCATCTTTTACTTCATCAACACTTTCTGATGATACATGCGCAGTACCAATTATTGTTAAGCATTCTCTTTTCATTAATAAAACACTTCTTTTATATTTATTCTTCTAATAATATTATGAAATTTAAATATATAAACTTAATTATTTGGTGTTTTCCTGTTTAATCATATTAATTTCAATAGGAATGTGATGATTTTCACTTGATATTGTATATTTGGATAGTTGTTAAATAAAGTTTTTCGCATGTGGGTGATTACTTGCTCCTTTTAAAATGTTAATGGACTATAGTAATACTATATTTCCATTTTTGTAGATTGCCACATTGTTGGTAATGTTTTTTTGAATACAATATTCAATATCCTTCTCATATCCTATTTTTGCCAAACGTTTTCCAGAGCGGGAATTGTAAAATCCTTCTTTCAGTGACTCGTCATCCCTATTAGCATTTATTGCAGCTTTTGCAAAATCATTCAACTCATATTCTTCTAAACTTTCACATATCCAGTATAAAATCTCACCTGCAGCCAAAAAGTCCTCAAGAGTGAATTCTCCTTTAACTCCTGCCATAACAACATCAATATGGCTTTCAGCCATTTTTGTTGATGCTTCTCCAACCGCTTTTGCATTTATAAGTGATCCTATGAGAACTTGGGATGTCATGTTTTCAAGGATTCGGGTTCCGTTGCTTGTTGTTAGGATTAAAATTCTTTCGTCACTGTCGTAATCCTTTAATCCGGTCGGGGAATTTCCAATGTCAAATCCTTCTATTTTTTCACCACCACGTTCTCCTGCAAGAACGCCTCTGTATTTATCCTTTAGTTTAAAACCTTCTTCGGGAGTAAAGCATGGAATTACTTTTTCATATTTGTTCAATGCAGAAATCATTGTTGTACTGGCTCTTAGGGCATCAACCATTATCGATGTATCTGCGCTGATTGATGTTTCTAGACTTAATGTGACTTTCATGATGTAATTTATTTAGATGTTAGTATATAATATATAAGCATGAAAATTATCACAACACCAATGTGTGAAGAAATTGTACGGTTGGCTGGAATTTCAGATTATACTGTAAACAAATTTCCTGATGATGAAGGGGGGGATTTGGCTATTTTACTTTCAGAAAGTAAAACAAAAATGAATTCTTTAGCAATTAAAATCAATACATCTTCACAGATTTTTGAAAGCATAAAAGAAGTTTCTAAAATTAGCGGAAATGAACTGTCTGATGAGGAAGTATTGACATTTTTCAATGATTATGAACTATCTAAAAAATATCTTGTTTCAGATTTTAAAACAGATATTAATGTCAAAGTCTATTCTGAATTCTTAAAAGATATTGTTCGAGATGTGGGATTCAATATAGTTTGTGAAAATTTTGATTATGTCATATATCCTGATTATTTGGAAAATAAGGTTGTGGAAGTGGATAATTTAGTTAAGATTCCTTCACATAACAATATTTCTAAAAACCCTTTTGAAAAAGTGGAAGCGAGATATTCTATTTTAGAAAGTTTAATATAATAATATAAATATAATAATTTCTAATAACACAATGAAATTGCATTTTTTTGAGAGTTGTTAATATGTATGAATCATTAACATTTACTGGTGGAGTTCACAAAAGTGAAGAAATTAAGGAATTGATAGAAGATTTAGGCGGTTTCATTCTTCAGGAAAGTATTCAACAGATGGAATTGGTTTTAAATATAGCTATCCCTATAGAAGATGTTGACAAAATTGAAGATAAATCCCGTGAACTTTTAGCAAAATTATCTGTTGCTCCTATGGCCGGTTCTGAAATAGCTATCGTTTCACCAACTTTGGCAAGGCATCACTTGCCTCATGCTGCATGTGATATATCTGAATATTTGAGGGAATTCGGTGCAAAAGATAATATGATTGGTCTTGCAAGAGGGGATGGAAAAGGAACTTCCGGAATCACTGAAGAAGAAAAAAGATTAATTGAAGAGCATGATATTGCTGTTTTTGCATTGGGCAGTTTTGAAAATTGTATCAAGGAAAAAGCTTTCTTATATGATGATATTGATATTCCAGTAATTGTTACCGGAGCTCCTGACATTTCTGTTGATGAACTTCCTGGTGCAGATGCATATGTGGGCGGTTTAGGCAGAATTCCTAGAAGGCTTAGAAGAGGTCCGGATATACGTGCACTTGATAAACTGGTGGAAACAATTGAGCAAATATTAAGTGATAGAAAACGTGAAATGGCTCTTGATGCACCATTAGTTCCATCCATTGTTGTTAAAAATGCAATTGAGAATCAAGTTAGTGAAATTAAAGATGTTATTTCTCCAACTCCAGTAACTTCACAATTGGATGGTGTTCGCGTAAAGTTAAATTATGACAAATATGCAGATTTGATTGCAGATGTTGTAATCGATGGTAAAAAATTGTCTGAACTTGCCGAAATTAAAAAATCATTCATGTATGATTATATCTTAGTAAAAATAAATAGTGAGAGTTCTCTTGTTGAGGATTCAAACTAACTCTCTTTTTTTTTAAATTCTTCTCATTCCAAAGAAGTTTATTGCATCCACCAAATCATTAAATTCTTCTAATTCTCTTTCAATGACATTTTCATCAGTCATGTCAATGCTTAATTCTCCATCAACGCTTAATGTATCTGGGCCACGGCCGATGAGCCTGTCAACTCCGTCAGCACTTAAAATTCTTTCAGCATCGAGTTGGTGGACAAATGATCGTCCTGGTATTATTACAGTATCTTTTATTTCACTTAAATCAAGCTTTTCCAAATCTTCTTTTGTAATTAGGCAAGCTATTTCTTTTTCACATGCAACAATATTGACATTTTCTCCTGTTTCTAATTTGGAAAATATTTTGGTGAGATACGGCTCTGCAATTTTTGAGGTAATGACTGTTGCTTCACCGGTAATCGGTTTGATAAATTGTAGAAATACTTCATTTTCATCTTTGGCTATTGCAAATGGACCTCCAGTTTCAGGGTCGCATACTGGTGTTCCGCTGACTCTAAACTTATATTCGGAATTTATTTGCTTAACAAGTTCTCCAAACTCTTCAACAGGCTGTGATTCAATGCCTTTGATAATTGGCTCGTTGCCCAATATTAATCCTTCGTTAAATGTATTTGCAAATCTCATTAAAAGCATTCCTTTTGCACCCCATTCTTCCAATGAGTTGCAGGTTTCTCTTAAAACATCACCGTCATTAACGCCGGGAATAATTACTGCAGCACCTGTTAAGTCAATGTTTTCACAGAATATCTGGCATGCCTTTAGCGCTTCGGTAGGGTTGGGGTCTTTAACCCATTCCTTTCGAAGTTTTGGATTAGATGAAAAAATAGTAAATGAAACTTCTTTAACGCCATTGTTGATTAATCTTGTAGCCATATCAGAGTCGGTTATTCCTTTTCCGCAGGTATATCCTAATACTGATGAAATTGAAAATTGGTTTAGATTGGCAGTTAGACTTTCGAGGTGGGGATAACAGCTTATATCTCCTCCACCACTAATGTAAGCACTAATTTCGCCTTGATGTCCCATTGCCATCATCATTGCAGTTTGAACTTCATTCATAACTTCGAATGGTGCTTTAAAATCACCTTGTGTTTCGGAAACTCCTTTGCTGCACCTTTCACAACCTATTTTATTGGGTAGACAATGTGCACAGCCAAAACTTTTAACTTCTTTTACCTTTCTGAAGTAACAGTATTTGCAAAAACCGTTACAGTCTCTTCCGGGTATACCTCCAACATCCGCTACAAGTTGCATATTATTTAATTTTTATTTTTATTTTATATAAAAATTCACGATTTTTTTTGGAGAAATTTCTTATTACTTTTAGTATTATTTATTACTATTGAACCTTAAAGTAATAATTTATTATTTTCTTTTATTTTTAATAATTCATGTAATTTTAACTTTATTTTTAAAAAATTAATTGTATTAATGTTTTAATAAATTTTAATGCATTTATTATCTATTTTTGTGTATATAAATAATTTTAATTAAAAATAAAAAGTATTACTTTTGGGGGTATTTTTCTTAAATCAAAAATCTTTTATTATACTTTATAAACTTTTCTAAATTATTTCATAGGTAATCTTTATATTATATCTTTTATAAAATAAAATTTGTATACCATATGGCTGGCTATTGCAATAGAACTTGCTTTGTAGCTCAACTCAATTTGGTGAAAAAATTTCACCATTGAGAGTGGTATATTAGTTAAACTCTATTTATTTAGGAGGGAAAAAATGGCAAAGTTTGATGATAAAATCGATTTATTCGATGATAGAGGCAACGAAATTGCATCTGACGTACCAATCGAAGCTATTAGTCCATTAAGGAACCCTGCAATTCAAAGCATCGTAAAAGGTGTAAAAAGAACTGTTGCAGTAAACTTAGAAGGACTTGAAAAATCTGTTAAAACCGCATCTGTTGGTGGAGACAAATCTAGAATCTTAGGAAGAGAATTAGATCTCGCTATTGTAGATAACGCAGAAGCAATCGCAGACAAAATGAAAGAAATTATTCAAATTTCCGCAGACGATGATACTGTTGTAACACCTATTTCCGGAGGAAAAAGGTTATTAGTACAAGTACCAACTAAAAGAATTGATGTTGCTGCTGAATATTCTACAGCTCCATTATCAAGCGCTTCCGCTTTAGTACAATCTGTTATTGATGTTTGTGGTGTAGACATTTACGATGCAAACTTCGTAAAAGCTGCAGTATTAGGTAGATACCCACAATCTGTAGACTACAAAGGTTCTAACATTGCAACCATGTTAGACATTCCACAAAAACTCGAAGGTGCAGGTTACGGTTTAAGAAACGTAAAAGCAAACGACTTCGCTGCTGCTACCTTGAAAAACACTTTCCAAGCTACTGCATTAGCTGCTATTTTCGAACAAACTGCTATGTTTGAAATGGCTGACGCTTTAGGTTCATTTGAAAGATTACATTTATTAGGTTTAGCTTACCAAGGTTTAAACGCTGATAACATGGTATATGACTTAGTAAAAGATAACGCAACTGAAGGTACTGTTGGTAGTATTGTACAAGCAACTATTGCTCGTGCAGAAGCTGATGGTGTAATTGCTCCTCAAGAACAATTAACTGATTTCGCTATTTACAACACTGATGACGCAGCTAAATGGAACGCATATGCTGCTGCTGGTGCTGTTGCAGCAACTATGGTTAACGTAGGTGCAGCTCGTGCTGCTCAAGGTATTCCATCTACTTTATTATACTTCAACGACAACCTCGAATTCGCTACCGGTTTACCTGGTCTCGACTATGGTAGAGCAGAAGGTGTAGCTGTAGGATTCTCCTTCTTCAGTCACTCCATTTACGGTGGTGGAGGTCCTGGTCTCTTCAACGGTAACCACGTTGTAACCAGACACAGTAAAGGATTCTGTATCCCTTGTGTAGCTGCTGCTATGTCCTTAGATGCAGGAACACAACTCTTTTCACCAGAAGCAACTTCTGGTTTAATTAAAGAAGTATACAGTCAAATTGATGAATTCAGAGAACCTATTAAAGCAGTTGCAGCTGCAGCTGAAGAAATTAAAGGTGACATCTAATTAATTTAAACAAATCTAATTTGAAGGTCTAACAATGGATATTGAAATATTTCCTTACAGAGTTCTTGGAAGTGACACAACAGAAAAGTTATTGAATGACTTGGAGTCACTTGAAGATGTAAAAAGAACTGTTATCCACGGTCCAAGATTCCCAAAAGGTGAAGCAACTTTACCTCCACAGTATCAGGAACGTAGAGTTATTCAGATAAATGGGGAAGATGTTGTTTTACAAGTTAAAACAGCCAGAATATTTTTGGAAATTACTATGGAATCTACAATTAAGGAAGTAGAACAGATATGTGAAAAACACATTCCATATGGTTTTGATATTAATCAAGACAGGTCAAATTATATCAGAAAACAAAAAACTGTTACTGATAGGATTAAATATGGTAATAAAGAAATTCCTGACGAATTAGTAGGAATGACTGATCAATATTCAACATTCGAAGACCATGTGAAAATAATTAAAAAGGATGACTAGATCAATATGATAGGACGTTGTACTCACGTAGTTGATTGTAGGGAAGCAAGTGGTATGGGTAAAGGTGGAAGCCTTGCTCAAAGAGGTACTTTTGCAGAATGCGGTACTGATGTATGTGCAGTAGCTATGTCTCCAGGACGTAGGCACATTACAAAACCGGTTTGTGAAATTACATTTGGTTTACGCGAAGCGAATGTTTTAACAAGTACTATGGTTTTAAATGCTGGTGCAGGCGTTCCTCATGATGCTCCCGCTTCCGGTGGAACTTTGTTTGGACTTACTGATAAGGAAGTCGAACAAATGCGTAATTTTAAATTACTTGTTATTCACTTAGGTGGTGTTGCAAATCATATTATTTACAAAGCAAGATTAATTCTTAGGAATGTCAATAAACACTGTATAATTATATGCGAATCACCAGTTGACTGTGAAGATTTTGCTAAAATTGGCATAAAAACTTCCAAAGTCATGCCTGATGAAGGCGATATTAAAACTGCAGGAACTATTGATGACATTGTTACAGGTGTTATCCGTGGTGAAACAATTTCACAGGACAAATTAGATGAAATTATTAGAAAAGTTAAATTAGCATTAGGAGATGCATAATTATGGTACAAATTTATCCAGGTACTTCTCAGGTTGCTCAAAACAGAATTAAGAGAAATTTCTGATGAAGACGTAGTAAAAATATTAGGTCACAAAGCTCCAGGTGAAGAATACAAATCAGTTCACCCACCATTAGATGAAATGGATGAGCCAGATGACAGTGTAAGAGAATTAGTAGCACCAATCGATGGTGCAAAAGCAGGAGACAGGATCAGATACATCCAATTCGTAGATTCCATGTACTTCGCTCCAGCTCAACCTTTCTTAAGAGCTAGATCTTACTTATGCAGATTTAGAGGAATCGATACCGGTACATTATCTGGAAGACAAGTTATTGAAGCAAGAGAAAGAGACATCGAAAGAATCTCAAAATATCTCTTAGAAACCGAATACTTCGATACCGCAAGAACTGGTATTAGAGGTGCAGGTGTACACGGTCACTCCTTAAGATTAGATGAAAACGGTTTAATGTTCGATATGCTCAGAAGACAAGTATTCAACAAAGAAACCGGTAATGTTGAAATGGTAAAAGACCAAGTTGGTAGAGAATTAGACGAACCTGTAGTCTTAGGTGAACCATTAGATGAAGAAACCTTAAGAGGAAAAACCACTATTTACAGAATAGATGGTGAAGCATACAAAGACGACGTAGACGCTGTAAAAGTCTGTCAAAGAATACACGTTACCAGATCCTTTGGTGCATTCAATCCTGAAGCAGGATGGTAGATAACATGGCTGATAAAAAATTCTTAGATGCAATGAAAAAGAAATTCACAGAAGACCCAACCGAAAAAAGAACCCAATTCTATAACATGGGTGGTTGGACTCAATCTGCAAAGAAAACTGCATTTGTAAACGAAGGTAAAGAAATCGCTGAAAAAAGAGGAATCCCAATGTACAACCCAGACATTGGTACTCCTTTAGGTCAAAGAGCTTTAATGTCCTACCAATTATCTACTACTGATACTTTTGTAGAAGGTGACGATTTACACTATGTTAACAATGCAGCTATTCAACAAGCATGGGATGATATTAGAAGAACTGTAATTGTAGGATTAAACACTGCACACAACGTTCTTGAAAAAAGATTAGGTATTGAAGTAACTCCTGAAACAATTACTCATTACTTAGAAACTGTAAACCACGCTATGCCTGGTGCAGCAGTAGTTCAAGAACACATGGTCGAAACCGACCCATTAGTAGTACAAGATTCCTATGTAAAAGTTTTCACTGGTGACGACGAATTAGCTGATGAAATTGACTCAGCATTCGTATTAGACATCAACAAAGAGTTCCCTGAAGAACAAGCTGAAGCTTTAAAAGCTGAAGTTGGCGGAGCTATTTGGCAAGCTGTAAGAATTCCATCCATTGTAGGAAGAGTCTGTGACGGTGGTAACACATCCAGATGGTCTGCTATGCAAATTGGTATGTCCATGATTTCTGCATACAACCAATGTGCTGGTGAAGGAGCTACTGGTGACTTCGCATACGCATCCAAACACGCAGAAGTTATTCACATGGGTACTTACTTACCTGTAAGAAGAGCAAGAGCAGAAAACGAACTTGGTGGAGTTCCATTCGGATTCATGGCAGATATCTGTCAAGGTTCCAGAGCTTACCCTGATGACCCTGTAAGATCAAGTTTAGAAGTAGTAGCTTTAGGTGCTGCTTTATACGACCAAATTTGGTTAGGTTCTTACATGTCTGGTGGTGTAGGATTTACTCAATATGCTACCGCAGCATACACCGATAACGTATTAGACGACTTCACCTACTACGGTAAAGACTATGTCGAAGACAAATACGGTGACTTATGCTCAGCACCTAACAACATGGACACTGTTCTTGATGTAGGTACTGAAGTAGCATTCTACGCATTAGAACAATACGAAGAATACCCAGCTTTACTCGAAACTCACTTCGGTGGATCTCAAAGAGC
>NZ_CAJOJM010000012.1:0-37458 GCF_905234905.1 Methanobrevibacter sp. UBA188
ATCTCTAAGTTTTTGAAGCTCTTCAGCAATTTCCACTCCAACAAGGTCTGGTCTGGTACTTAACATTTGACCTAATTTAATATATGCTGGACCCAATTCCTCTAGTACTTTTCTCATTCTTATAGGAATTGATTCGTCAGGGGAATCACCAAGTTCTTCTTCTTTTGAAAGTTTACGATTTCTTAAGAAGGGAAATTTTTTAAAAAAAGTATTTTCTTCTATTAAATATCCAAAATCATTCTTTTTCAATACTTTATAAATTTCATTTAGTCTTTTGATATTATCATTTGCAGTATTGGTTCTAACTTTCATTGATTATAGATATGTTACATGTATAATATATTTATTTAGAATTTTTCTAGGATTCTTGCATATACTGCCTTTAACTCATCATCTGATTTTTCATAAATTCTTTTTAAAATTAATTCAGGAGTACTTTTTGCAAGGAAATTCATTTTTGGAGTCCTATCGACTATCAGATTATAATTTTCATCCAATCCTTTTGCTTCAATACCGTCAACTCTGATGTCTGTGTAGTTCATTATTTCCCTTGCCATATGAGTTACAATAACTCCATAGGAATTGGATTCTTTTATCATGTCTATGAATGTGGATATTATCTTAACGGCAGCATCAAGTTCGGTTATCCCTTCAAGTTCGTCTAATAATACTAATTTCTCACTTTTGGTTGTAACGATTGGTATGAATACATTTAAAAATGATTCGAATGCACCTGCATCCAGTGACCGTTTTTTAGAGAAGTGATAAATTTCATCAACAATTTTTATCTCTGCTTTGTCAGCACTTACGGGAAGTCCCATTTGGGCCATAATGGAGATTTGTGTTAATGTTTCAAGAAGAGTGGTTTTACCACCACTATTTGCTCCTGTTAAAAGAGCAATATTTTCGTTGCGGGTTAGTTGATAGTCCACTTTTTGAATATAATCCTTGTCTTTTTTAAGAGCCAATTCCAAGTGTAATGCTCCTTTTAATTTAATTTCATCACAAAATTCTGGTCTGCATAAGTCATATTCATATGCAAAACTTCCTAAACTAAATTCATAATCAAATTTGATTGCATCTTCGACTTCTTTTATCGCTTTGTCTTTTATTGAATTCAATTCGATTGCAGCACTTTTTTTAATGTCAAAAATATCATTTTCCTTTTTTGATGACTGTTCTAGGGTCACGCGTTGAATTTCGCTTTCATCAATTTCAATGGGGTATGTCCTTAAAAATGGATCAAAGCTTATTCCAGTTTCCTGGCGAATAATTTCTTTCCTTTTATTTATAATATCGTCAAATATTTTGCTAATTTTTGGGGGGAAGTTATTATTTAATAAGTTGAGAATTTCATCTCCTTCAAGGTCAACCTGTTTGATTGATTTTTCTAATTCATCATCCATATCTTCCTTTAGTGAATTGACAAGTTTTTCAATATCTACTTCTCTCTTGTCTATTATGTTTAACTCATTTATTATTGGGATAATTTCTCCAAGAACACTTTCTTTATTTCTAATCTTTTGAATTTCATGAACTCTTGAAAATAATTCTTGGTTTTGTATAAAAAAGTTGATGATTTTTTCTGGAACAATTTCATAATCTTCTTCTTCGATATTGATCATTACAAGGTTGGGCATTCCTTCAAAATCAAGAATTCCCTGTGAATAAACATAAAATACCAAGTCATAATTCATAATTTCTTCCTGAAGAAGTGGTGAATCGTTGGCTGTGATAATTGGGTAATATTTGTTAAGTCCCAAATCAGTTAGGTATGAATTATCCTCTTCGCTTTCCACGAGTATTGCTTTGCTTGGGTCGTAATCTGGTTTGGCTTCCTCAACTTCTTTCAGATTTTTCATCAAACCTCTTAATTTTATGATTGGGAGTTGGGATACATGTTCTTTTGCAGACATTATAAAATCAAGGCTTGAATTTATCTTGTCAATGTTTTTTGAAGGGGAAAGCAATAATATTCTGTTTTTGGAATAGTTGGTGTTGGAATATGATAAAATTTTGTTTATGATGTCTTCATAAATTTCCATGGCTCTGTCGCTTTTTATAAATTCATAGCTAGGGTTTCCTAACAATTGGTTCATTATTTCAATTGCTTTTCTTTGACTTATTCCATCAATGTTTGATATTTTTTCCACATCGACATTTTCAACAATTTTTTGGAGTTCTTCTTCGCCTCCAACGCCATTTATGATTTTTTCAGAGATTTTATCTCCAATTCCTTTTATGTTTTGCAATGTAATTCTTTCTCCTTTCATGTTACCAAACCCTTTTTTTAAAGTATTATATGTTTTTTAATATAATATTCAATATTGCCGAGAGCATCTGAAAAGTAATGTTAGTAATTTCCCAATGTATTTTTTGTGGAATATTTTAATAGGCTGTTTTTATCCAATTTTCCTTCAAGAGCATTTTTATAAATATCAACGATTTCATAATAGTTGTCATCTCTAAATCGGCCATCTATTGCAAAATTGGAATAGCCTATCTCTTTTAAATGATTGATTTGAGATAATAATGAAATGTCTTCAAAATTAAATAAAATCAACTCCTGTGAAGAAATGCTTTTATGAATTGGGTATTTATTGTTGTTTTTGTCAATTAAGAAAAATTTAGAATTGTTTTTTACCTGTTTGAATTCCTTTCCATATAAAAGAGGATAACGTGTTTTCATAAGTTCAACAGACCCCTGAACAATCAGCTCTAATTTATTTGGATTTTTGCAATATTTTATTATGTTTTCATAATCTATTTTGCTCAGTTCGGGGGATACTGTCAGTATCTTGTAGTTTTCAAGACTGTCTATTGTCTCAGTATTGGTGATGTTCATAGAATATGGTCCGTAATCTCCCTTAAAGCTATTGCTCATTATGGGAATGTTGTAGTGCATTTTATTCAGTATTCCTTTTACCTTATTCAATGCTTTGATTAATTTATCGTGGGTAATGTCTGGCCATTTCCAAATCAGTTCGTAATCTTTTGAGTGTGAAATTTCAAAGGCTTCCTTTAAAAAGTTAATCATGTAATTAAGGTTATAATTTTCATCATTGTTGATGTCGAGAGTATCAATTTCTGGAGGAATCTCCAAATATACTCTTTTAACACCTTCAATATTTTTCAAATGCTTTAGATTGTTTGTATAAAATGAAATGTTTGCATCAGTTTCTCGTATTTCGCTTTCATTTGATTTTAAAGTAATGTGTTTTAGGTCATGAGAATATGATTTTGTTATTTCATATTCAATATTTTTAAATAAGTCTCTTCTAAGCTCATTGATTTTACTTATTGGTATGAATAATGTTCCATCATAGTTTACATTGATTTGAATGATTTGGTAAGGATAATTGTCAACTTTGGATAATTGCTTTTTAACGGTATCCTGTGAAACACTTTTTTTAAGAGGTTTTTCAAATGGTGTGTTCCCTATCACTTCACATTCTATCTCCTTTTTGTTTGCAAGAGTTAATCTGCCTTTGAGTTTGGGAAATTTATTTTTAATTGAGAATGTTAATGTCAATTTGGATTTGACATAACTGTTTCCCTTATTTTCAATTTCATGGGCTTTTTTAATTAAATCATGTTTCTTTGTAAGAAATACAGTTGATTCATTCAAATTGAAATTGCTTTTTTTATTCTGCCATACTTTTTTAACAATCATGACTTTATCTTTACGGGTCAAATCCTTAATCTGCTTATTTTTTCCCTTTCTGAAATGATTTAAGGTGGTTATAAGAGGATTTTGTGAAATTTCAAATCCATAGTCCTTATTGTTTTTAATAAGTAATAGACCATCTCCTTTTTGAGGAATGCTTTTAGTTTCATCGTCAATTTTTATTGCAATCTGATTTTTGTGGGAGTCAATAACATGCCCTATTTTCAGCCCGATATGTCCTGATCTTAAACTTCTTTTGGAATCGTTGTTGAATTGTCCTTCAACAAATCCTCTATTGAATACGAGGTTTATTTCTTCACTTTTGGTTTCTTTTCCGCTTCTTAACTTATTCAGTGCCTTTCTGTAATTGCTTATTACAATGGCTAAATATTCCTTGTTTCGCATTCTCCCTTCAATCTTGATGCAAGATATATTTAACTCGGCAATTTCTTTTAATTTGTCAAATAAGCTCAAATCACATGGGGAGAGATAATAATCTTCTTTTTTGATGCCTGAAACTTTGTATTTTTGACGGCATGGTTGGGCACATGTTCCTCTGTTGCCGCTTCGACCTCCTTTAAAGCTGCTCATTAGGCATTGGCCAGAGTAGGAATAGCATAATGCGCCATGTGCAAATATTTCAAGTTCCATGTTTGTTTTAAGATTTTCTATTTCATCTTTTCTCATTTCTCTTGGAAGAACTACTCTTTTAATCCCTTTGCTTTCAAGATAATCCAATTTCAATTGATTTTCACATGTCATTTGTGTTGAAGCATGAATTTTCAAATTGGGCAGATGTCTGTTGATAAGCTCGACCAGTCCCAAATCTTGAATTAAAACGGCATCCACTCCAATCGAATATAGCTTGGCCAAATAATTAATGACGTCCTCAAGTTCGTCTTGTTTGATTAATGTATTGACAGTAACATAAACCTTGACATTGTGCAAGTGTGCTGTGTTTACTGCTTCGTTTATTTCATCTAATGTAAAGTTTTGGGCAAACTTGCGGGCACCATAGTCTTTTCCAGACAGATATACTGAACTGGCCCCTGCATTTATGGCTACTTTCAAATGTTCCATGGATCCTACGGGAGCAAGCAATTCAGGAATTCTCATGTAATCTACCTTCAATAAAATTTCCTTTGTTAATGTATGACTGTGAGAAATCCATAATCTGATATTTGTATTCGGTCAGCTCATCCTGCTCTTTATTTTTAAGACTTTCATTGTAAATTGATAAAATTTGTGTAGTGTATTTTTCATTCGAATATCTGCAGTCCAAAATTAATGAATCAAGACCAAACTCTTTAATTTCATTCATTTCTTCAATTAAACACAGGCAATCCTTATTTATTATGTGGCTTTGGCGATTATAGTCGAAAAATATTTTATATTTGAATTTTTTTCTTTTTTTATCTTCCAAAGTTGCATAATCTGCATCGTTTGAAATAATAAAGTCTTTTCCATCATTTAAATTGGTAAAATCGTCTTTACTTACAATAACTTCCAGATTTCCGTTAACAATCATTTCAAGATCAATATTTCTGTCATGATTTTTGAGGGATATCTCCTTAATTTCACGGCCTGAAAGTTCTGAAGACAATATCAATGATTTAAATCCTGCAGCATTTAAATTGTGAACACAAAAACTGTTCCAAACATTCAGATTATGATTTCCATATATCCTGCAGTCAAATATTTCATCCATTCCAGGGAAATCTCCCATGACTGAAATAATGATTCCCTCATTTTCAAGTTCTTTAACAATTTCCCTGCATCTAACTGCATCTTCTTCGGATATGAATGATGATAAAACCCAAACGAATTCGGTTGGGGCAGCCATTAAACTTCCCTTTTTCAATGTTTCTTTAATGTTTTTGAAATAGTCTTCAGGGTTGTTGTAGTGGCAATTTCCATCAAAATAGATTTTTTTCAAATCAAATCCTGATGCAGCTTTAATTTGTGCAATATCATCAATAAATATTGATAGCTTTGGATGTTTATTTTTGATTTTTCCAGGGTCTGCATCATAATCGTCAATGAATTTTGTTAAGTTTTTGCGGACTGCCTTAACTGATTTTTTAGTTGGGGTATAATGTTTCAACAGCAAATCAGTTGCAGTGTCCAGGATTTCACGCCTAATCTGGTTAATTTCACGAATTGGTATGAAAATGTCTTTCGGCATATTGTTGAATCTAATATTTTCAATGTAAAATGGTGTTCCGCCGGTTTTTTTAAGTTGTTTTTCAATTGTTTCTTCAGTCAACGGTTTATTTTTAGCTTTTTCAAATTTATCCAAGGTCTTATGTCTAAAATTAATCAGTTCATCGTCAATGTAAAATTCCACTTTGGTAAACAAATTCAAGTTTTCATCCCATGTTAATGATAGGTCAATTCCCACATTATTTCTTATGGTTTCCTTTTCAAATTGTTTCAAGTATTCGTGAGTTGATTTGGAATAGCTTATGAACACTTCTGTTCCAACCTTAACGAGCCTTGTTGTGTCTATGATAATCTCATTTTCATCTTGCTTTATGATGTTTTCCAAATAGATTCCTTTGATTTTGCCATTGTATTTGAAAGCTATTCCGTCTCCAGGTTCTAAAATTACTGGAATTTCTTTGTTTTTGATTTCAATTGTAACTTTTGTATCTTCGATGTTGGTGATGTCTCCGATGTATAATCCTTCATGGCCGGAGTGGCTTCTGCCCATCACTTCTCCGGGATTGTCCCCAAGCATATATCCGTTAGTAAAATGTCTGTTAAAAACAAGATGTAAATCTTTTTTGTAATCTCCTGGGTTTCCATCTATTAGGTTCCTGTAACTGTTTACGATGGTTCCAATATAGTCTCCTGATTTCATTCTTCCTTCTAATTTAAGGGATTTGACTCCTGCATTGGAAATGGCTTCTAAATTATCATATGTAGCAAGGTCATGTGTTGATAGGAGGTATCCATTCCCAATATTGTATCCTCTGTATTTTAAACGATATTCTCGTCTGCATGGTTGTGCACAGGCTCCTCTGTTACCGCTTCTTCCACTATTGTATGATGACATGTAACATTTGCCGCTAACACAGTAACAAAGTGCACCATGGCCAAATACTTCAATATCCATGTCAATGTTGTCTTTTTCAAGTTGTGCGTTTATTTGCTTGATTTGGCTTAGTGTCACTTCTCTTGGAAGAACTACTCTTTTTATATTGTTTTTGCCAGCCCATTTGATTGATGAATAGTTGTTCAAACCCATTTGTGTTGATGCGTGAACTTCCAAATCTGGAATAAAAGTCTTTAAAAGCCAAATTAATCCAAAATCCTGTACAATTACAGCGTCAACTCCAATTTTATATAATTTAAATAAGTATTGCAATACGTCCACAATTTCAAAATTGTTAACTAATGTGTTGACGGTAACATGTATTTTGCTGCCGTTTAAGTGAGCATATTCAACTGCCTTTTCAATTTCTTCCATTGTAAAGTTTTTAGCATATGCTCTAGCACCATAATTCTGTCCAGCGATATAAACTGCATCAGCACCTGCATTGATTGCGATTGTCAGCACTTCTGGTGAACCTGCTGGAGCTAATAATTCTTCTAAAACCATTTTATAAATACACCTTGCTATAATTTATCATTAATATCTTTGGAATTAATTATATATTAAATTAAAACATATTCTATTTTATGTATATAGTTTTTGAAGGAATAGATGGTGCTGGAAAATCAACTCAAATTGGAATGTTGAAAGAATGGCTTGAGGCTAATGGATTTAGGGTGGAGACATTGGTTGAACCAACTGATTCTGAAGTAGGAAAATTGATTCGAAGAATTTTGCAACGCCCTGATGCAACTACTGACCATGTCCAAAAAACTTTGGGTTTGCTTTTTGCAGCTGACAGAATGTTGATAATGGATAAACTGGAAGACAAATCTAAAATATTCATTTCAGACAGGTCTTTCATATCTTCACTGGCATATCAGGAACCTGCCGATTGGATTGAAGTTCTTAACAAATATGCTAAAAAACCTGATTTGTTGTTATTGTTGGATTTGGATGTTGCCAAATCAGTTGCAAGAACCTCTGGTAAGGATACTTTTGAAAATGAAACTTTTTTGACTGGTGTTAAAGGAAACTATTTAAAATTGGCTGAAAATTATACATGTGAGATAATTGATGCTAATAATGGTGTAAATAAAGTGTCTTCAGATATTAAGAAAGCTGTAGCACCATATCTGGGAATTTGCCCGGATTGCATAAGGTAATTGTCATGCAGGAAATTATTGAATTATTGTCGAATTTGGATGGGGTTATTCGTGTCGAAAGATTAACTCCTGAAAATATTTTAAAAGTCATTGATTTTGAATCCCAACGTAAGGAAGAATTGATTCCTCTTTTCAATAAAGGTATTCAGGAATGCTTTAAAAGGGATGTTTCATTGGTTATTTTTAAAAAAGGATTTTTCAGACCGCCACCAACACCAACATTACTTTTGATGTTTGATGGGGAAGTTTTGGGTCATGATATTTTTACCGATTCCCAAAAAGAAGAATATATGGATGATGAGGACGTTCAGTTCTTAAGTGATGATTTCATAATATTCAAGGATGTTCTGCATAATCATAATTTGGAAAAGGGCAATGAGTACTTTATTTTGCCTGCTGTGCCTTTTCCTGAATTGGATAATTTCAGTAATGTGTCTGAGGTTATCTCATCATCTCCGTCAACGCCAAGCGATGAATATTTAAAAGAAGAATATGGCTTTGGCCAAGATTCTTCCATTGCAACAATATTTGTTTCATTCAATATTAAAGATTAAAATATTCATTTCGTTCGCTGATTGCAGCTTTAATGTTATCTAATGGGGTATTTGGAGCAATCCCGCAACTTGGAGCCAGAATGTCGATTCCATCATCAATCGCTTTTTTGACATCTCCTTTAACTTCATCTGAATTGCCGCTGAGCAATGTTTTTGAAGTTGAAATATTTCCTAGGATAACACAATTGTCTTCGATTATTTCTTTTTGTGCTTGAGGAATGTCAACGGCCTCTTCAACACTGATTCCATCAAATCCACAGGTTGCCATATCTTTAATAATTGGCTGTGTGGATCCGCAGATGTGCAATACTTTCAATACTTCAATGTAGTCTGCCAGATCTTCAAGATTAGGTTTAATCAATGATTTAAAATCATCAGGTGCTATTAATTCTGGAGATGCAGTTGGTTCGTTAACACATATTACATCTGCTCCGTGATTTTGGATTTCTTCAATGTAGTCCATGCTCACATCAACACAGTTTTCAACTGCTATTTCCACTTCTTCGATGTCTGTTTTCATATATCTTACAAGATTTTCAATTCCAAGCAGATGTCCTGTTAATGTGAATGGGCCGGTAATTCCAACAATTATTGGTAATTCTTCATATTTTTCTTTTAAGATATCAATTGCTTCTAAAACAACAGGTATTCTTCCTCTTTTTGTAAAATCATCTGTAGCTTCAATATCATCAGCATATTCAAATGGTGAGATTTCAACCTCTGGAACCCTTTCGTTACTTCCGAGATTAACATCACATCCCAATGCTTCTGCTTCTACAGTTAGGCAGAATGGTAATCTTGCACATTCAAGTCCTGCAAGTTCATATAAAGAGCTTGCAAGTGTCGCCATTTGATTGGCATCTTTGTGTGCATCTGGCCATTTTAGTCCATAATGGTTCATTGCATCTATTGTTCCAAGTTGAGTTACACTTACAAATGGTTTTCTTTCAACTGTTTGTCCTGTAAGTGCGTTTTTAAGGTTTTCTTTATAATTCATTTTTATCACTTTTTTTGTAAAATTGATTGTATTTAAATACATTCTGTTTGCAGTTTCTGACACATCTTAAGCATCCAAGTCCTGAACACAAATCGCTTCTTAAACTGAATTCATTTTTCTTTAAGGATAATGCATTTTCCGGACAATTATTCACACATTCCATGCATGAAATGCAATCATCAAATGTTGTTTTCATGGTATTAGAAATGTCAATGCTTTTAATGGGTTTATCTCCAGCATCGGATATGTCCTTTTCAAATAATTTATGAATTTGTGGGTTTTCTTCAAGGGGAGGCATTTCCTGATATCCATATTTTGAAAGCCATTCTTCATACTTTTCAAAGGGCAATCCCTCTTCATAAATCGCCAATTCCAGTGAATATATCTTTTCAAAAATTTCTGAAGTGGCAAGCATTATATGATTGTTTTCAATATCGTCAGCTATCTGTTGCAGTTCATCAAGAAGTTGCGGATTCAAAACAATGTCTTTAGCCATTGCAAGGGAAGTATTTCCAATTTGGAATACTTCTGTTGAAGATGGTGGAATCTGACCTATTTTCATAGACTTCAATGCATCAACATAAAATCCTGATGCTCCAGCCATATAAACTGAATCAATTTCATCCAAATAAATATCCGAACTTTCAGCTAAAGTCAATTCAGCAGCTCTGAAAGCGCCCAAGGCTTTCCCTATATTGTTTATATCGTTTTCAGTTAAATAAATGTCGTCCTGAAGGTAGATTTTTTCTTTGATTTTCCCGTTTTCAATGATTCCATCTTCTATTCCAAGGCAGAATGCTGCAATTACACCGGTTCCTGTTATTCCACAAGCGGTCATGTCACTTTTTTCAATGGAATCTCCATTGAGTGGATTTATCAAATCTCCATTTTGAACAAGCAAATCATCATCAAGGATTTTCATTCTCCAATTATTGCCTTCCTTTGCAATATCACAAATTGTATTTGGGGAAGCCAATCTTCCTTTTTCAATTGTCTGACCTTCAATTGCAGGTCCTGCAGCTGCTGAAGCGGTGTAAATTTCTCCTTCTACAATCAATGCCATTTCGGCATTTGTTCCAAAATCAATTATCAATGAATCCTCATCCTTATCAAGAGCTCCTGATTTATAAAGCATTGCCAGTGCGTCCGCTCCGATTTCATGCTTAATTGCAGGAGGGATATAAACGTCGGTATTTGGAGGAACATCTAATTCAATTTCAGATGCCTTTATCTTTTTGGATTTTCTGGAAGGGGGTGTGATGTTTTGATTTTTCAGGGCATTTTTTCCCCAATAAGCTAAATCTCTTATTTCAATATTGTTGAAAAGGGATAATTGAATTGGATTTCCACAAACTGATAATCTTTCAATATTGTCAACATCTAAACTGTTAATGACTTTATTAATTGCATTAATTAATAATTTATGGGCTTGATTCTGCCCAATATCAATAGCAAAATGCAAATGGTCAATTACATTTGCACCAGGTAAAGGATGTCTTAAAGTGATTGCTGTAGATATTGTTTTTTCAGTGGTCAAATCATAGCTTTGGGCTCTGATACCACTTGTTCCAATATCTATTGCAATTCCAGTATGTTCTGCCATATTATCTTAGCTTGCATATTCTGATACGAACTCTCCGACAATATCACTATATTCTTTTCTTAAATCTTCCCAATTCTTATTGTCAGTTAGTATAGCGTCCGCTAATTTTGGTGTGTGGTATGCTTCAACACCATAAACTGTCATGTCCATTGTTTCAACGTAATCTTTTCTGACTGCTCCACCACCACATCCGATAGCCGGAACTTCAAGACCTGCTTCCTTAAGCGCTTCGACAACTTTAGGGAATGCGGTCATTGTTGTGGTCATGAGTGCCGTACCGGTCATGAATAATGGGTCATATTCTTTAACTGCTTCAACAACTCTTTGTGCTGCAACATCACGTCCTAAATCAATAGCTTCAAATCCTCCTGCTCTTAAAAACATTAAAATTAAGTTTTTACCTATGTCGTGGGGATCTCCTTCAGCTACAAAACATACTACAGTTCCTTTTGTATCACTTTTGCGACCAAGAACCTTTTCACATTCCTTAACACTTTCCATCATTGCATCTCCAGCAAGCATCAAATCAGGCAAGAAATAAACTCCTTTTGTATATAATGTGCTCACTGCATCGATTCCTTTCATTAATGCATTATTGATTAATTCGATTGGGGAATAACCTTCCTCAAGGGATTTTTTGACATCTTTCAATGCGTTAATCTTATCTTCGTATAGTATTTCTAAAGCTATTTTTCTGAATGGTTCTTCTGTTGGTAAAATTTCTTTTACTTCAGGATAGTCTTCTGCTTTCATTGCAGCTCCTTCAGCGACAACATTGTATCGAATAGCTATTTTATCTTGTGTTATTTTATCTTCCAAATCTTTATAACTCATTTCAATCCCTCTTATAATTCATAATTTTTAGGGTCGAAATCTTCAACTTTACGACCGTATCTTCTCACGCTACGTTTAATAAATTTAGATGAGTCCTCTGGCAATTTATTAAATGTTCTAATTGCGCTATTTAAGCTGTCTTGTTCAAATCTTGTTAACTGTATCTTTTTAGCTTCAACTGCTTCAGTAATAATTTTTCCAACTTCCAATGCAGCTGCAATGCTTCTTTGATATGGATCGTCTCCGTATTCTACTATTGCTTCACCTATTCTATATGCATTGTCATATGCTAATATTAATGCCTGTGGGTCTCTGTATTTGTCAGTTAAAGTGTATAGATCTCTTAAAGTTTTATCTTCACCAGTTTGGATTGCTGTATTCATTAATGCAGCTTCAAATCCAGTTGCTTGGAGCCATACTTCTGGTGTTGTTCCGCCCATTTCCTCTCTATGGTAAACGGATTCATTACTCCAGCAATCACAGATTCCCGCAATCAGGTTACCCATCAGGTCTGAGTGTGCACAAACTGCATTTTTACCTTCTGTTGCAATTGGGACTCCACTGATGGATTTGACTATTGGATTTTCATATCCGCAATCTTTTAAAGGTCCTTTTGCACCACATTCAACAGCAACTAAACTGTTTGCTCCACCAATTCCTCTTGCAATTGCCGCTAAGGTATGTGAACAATCTTTGTCAAGCAATCCTCCGGCTAAAAACATTGCAGTATTGGATTGTGAACAGTTAGTGTCTCCTCCTGGAATTACTTTGTGCTTGTTACAGATTTTTACAATCTCTTCCCACATGAATTCCATATCTATGCTTCCTAAAACACCAATACCAAATAGTATTGCTCTTGGATCTCCTCTTGAAATACCGTAATCTGAAACAGATTTTCCTCCTGTGGTTTCAATACATATTATTGATGCACCATTTTCACAGCATTGTTCGATGGATTCCATCACATTTTGGTATTGTTCTGAAGTTCTATAGTTTGATCCTTTTTCTTCATCCCTTATGTCTGCGGGGGTTGCTTTAAGGGCTACCTTAATTCCATATTCATCATGGAACTTTTCTAAAACTTCCACTTGGGCCTGGGTACATGCACCAGCCCATTCGGGGTTTGCAGTTTGTTGAGCAATGTGTTCCTGTTCAATGATAAATGATGGAAGACCAATATTTAAAGCTCTTTGGCATGCGCTTATTGTTATGTTTCTGCATTCTGCAACCATACTTTCCATGGAATTTTCACTTCCTTCTTTAGGGGCTACTTTTATTA
This sequence comes from Methanobrevibacter sp. UBA188, assembly GCF_905234905.1. Lineage (NCBI taxonomy): Archaea > Methanobacteriati > Methanobacteriota > Methanobacteria > Methanobacteriales > Methanobacteriaceae > Methanobrevibacter > Methanobrevibacter sp. UBA188. The sequence goes on from NZ_CAJOJM010000012.1 coordinate 13,198, forward strand.
TCGGATTTACATATCCTGCTCCAATTTCCATATCATATTTTGTTTTTACAGGATGTTTTGCAAATCCAAAAACCATGTCGTCTGGACTTTCATATTCCATTTTTGTAAATCGTTTCATACAATCACCTACAGTTAATTAAAAGTAATTTCTTATAGTATATAAAAGGGGTTGATTTTTCAAGTATGGTTGATATTTTTTTAGAATATTGGTGTGTCATATATTTCTTATTTTTCCTTGTTTTTTTAAAATAGTGGTTAAAAATAATATTAATTTTAAAAAATAGTTTTTATAAGGTTTTTTAGGATTTTATTTGATTTTATTGATTTTCGTTAAAACAATTGCCCATATAAAATCTATTTGAAATTTTTTAAAATATGTTTAAAAAATAAAGTGTACTTGATAATGTTGCTCTTTTAAAAATAAATGAAATTTGTGGGGGAAATAAAAACTAAAAATTAGAGTACTGGAGGTGCTTGCTCCAGTACTTATTTGGTATTATAATTTTATGTTAAGATTTGTTAATGAATATTGAACAAATCTTCATTGAGGTTTGAAAATGTATTAACAAATGATATTATACTAATTTGTTCATAGGGTGATAATCAACAGGTTCGGTTCCTAAAGGTTTTGCAGCTTCGGATATGAACATGTCTGTTTGAGCTACTGCTGGAAATGCTATGCTTGCATTTTCGATTGGTCCGAAAAGAACAAAGTCTCCTGCACACATTACTTGCACGATATTTGCACCAATATCACAAACAGTGAATGCAGTTTTGTTTCCTGCTTTTTTGTATTCTCTTAACCAGTCCCATGCGGATGGTACATTGTGAATTCCTGATCCTACTGGATATCCCCATTTTGCTTTTTCAGCAAATGAAGTTCTCGCAGCGATACCTGCTCCTTGACCTAAAGGTGTAACTGCGGTATCCATCATGAATCTGTCAATTCCACATTCTGCAGCTACTTCAAGTAAACCTTTTTCGTATGCACCATCATCTCCATCTTCCCACATTGCCATTTTACCTTCAACGGTAGCATTCATTGGGTTGAATCCTAAGATAATTGAAGCAGAAATGTCGGTTTCTGCAAGTGCATCTAATTCAGATTTGTCTGCAGCCATGTTGATTGAATTATATATTGCTCTTTCTGTTAATCCGGTTTCATCAGCGTACTGTGCACCAGCAACTCTTGCATCACCGGATGTTGAATCTATAAGGAATGGAGCATCACAAATCTCCCCAATATATTCAATATATTTTGGAAGAGCTTCTACTGTTTGTCCGAAAACTTGTACAATGTATGGATTACCAGTTACGTCGGAAATGGATGCCATATCATTTACTAATTGTTCTGCTCTATCTTTATCGAAATCTCCTGTTAATTCATCGTTAAGAATGTTGTGTCCACCATAGAATATTGTTCCTGCTAATACAGTAGGATATTCTCCAGGCTGACCACCCATTTTGACTCCTGCGAAGTCAAAAACTTCTTGTTCTTTATCAAATTTAAACATTTAATTTAACCTCGTTTATTATGACTTAACTTATTCATTTTAACTTTATAAAAATTCAAGTTAAGTCTAACTTATTATATTTATTTAGGTATATATAAACTTATCTGAAAATTTTATAATATTTTTAAAAAGTTTTAATTAACTGTTTAATAGTTAAAATATATCTTGTAGTACCTTATTTTTGACAAATATTTATTACATATAAAGTATACTTGATAATAAGTTCATTTAACCTTTATTTTTAAAATTGCATTATAAAATCTAAAAATAATTAATTGTCCATATTTAATCATGATTATTTCCTAAATTCGATGATTTAGTCAATAATTTTTAAAATAACCTATACGAAATTATATTAATTAAAATGAAGGTTTAAATTTATAAAAAATATATTTTAAAACATTAAAAAATTAGTATGCAAAAAATAATTGAATAAAATTAATATGGGTTTTGGGTATTGGAAAAAAACAATGTGAAAATCCGTAAAAAGCAAAATATGGTTTAAAAAATAAGTAAGTGGAGAAATCTATTCTCCGGATAATTCTTTTAGTCTTTCACGAATGGCATTTTCTAAAAATTCTCTTGTTTTTACAAGTTCATCATATTCTCCGATTATTTTTGGTCCAAATTCGGTTTGTTCCAATTTGATGTCGAATTTTTCAAAAGCATGTGCAAGCATTTGTTCGCCAACGCCATTCGGTATACCCATTTCAAATTCTTCTTTTTCTTCAGCCATTTAGTTCTCCTCCATGTATTCTCTTACCGGAGCAAAGAATTCAATTAAGAAATCTTTAATTCCATTTTTTAAATCCATTGGATGTAAATTGCCTTCACTAAAGTCCTTGATTAATTCGTCGTGGCTTAATTCAATGTCTCCACCGAATTTTTCAGGTCTTTTAATAAGTAATTTCTCTTGATTAGGGAACACAAATGTTTCTGCTATTTCAATCATTGGATTTCCTTCAATTTCTCCTTGAGGACAGAAACTTTTCTTGATTTTTTTAGTGATTTCTTCAACACTGTCATCCACCGCAATGTAGTTTCCTTTACTTGAAGACATTTTGGCATCACCGTCAAGACCATGCAATAATGGTGTGTGGATACAGACTGGTACGTTTTCACCTATCTTTTCTAGATTTTCACGTGCCAACATTTGGATTTTTCTCTGTTCCATACCTCCGAGGGCAACATCAACTTCTAATGCAGCCATATCTACGGTTTGCATGATTGGATAAATTACACTGGCTACTTTTGGATTGTCATCTGCACGACTTACTTGATCCATACTTCTTCTAGCTCTTTTCAAAGTAGTCATTGTAGCTAATTGATAAACTTTATCAGTATAATCCCCTTCAAGTTGGAAAGATGAACCTAAAACATATTCTGTTGTTTCATCAAGCCCTAATGCCTGGAAACATTTTTTGTTGTATTCAGCAGTTTCTGCAATTTCTTCAACAGTTCCTTTTCCATTTAAAAATGCATGATAATCCGCAAGAAGGATTTTAATTTTAAAACCTAATTTTTGTAATTGTTTTAACTTTTGTACAGTTACCGCATGTCCTAAATGGATTTTTCCTGAAGGTTCATAACCTGTATAAGCTATAGGCTGTTCTTTTTTTAGAACTTCTTTCAATTCTTCTGTGTCTATAACTTCCAAGGTTCCATTTTCGATTAACTGAATTTTTTCTTCAATATTCATTTTATCACTTAATTTAATAAATAAATGTTATTGTTAATTCTGATGAGTTTTACTTCTTCTCCAACATTGATTTCATTGTATTCTTCTTTCATATCCAAATCTACTGTGGAATAATCAATTGGATCTAAAATCTGTATAAATTGTGGGGATTTTGAAATTACTGTTGCAGTTTCAATTTCTTCGGATTTCTTAACAAGCTTAATGTCTTCCATATTTTTCATTGGAATATTATGCTTTTTGTTGGTTTTGATATTCATTCCGACAAAGCTATTTTTACTAACGCTGGTTATTTGGATTATTTTATTTTCATATTCTATAAAATCATCAATTTCAGCTTCAGGAATTCTGACTGAAATCCAAATTCTATAAAGGCCTTTTCCTGTAGACTTGTCTTCGCTGATTAATCTTGGAGATTCTTTTACAACTCCTCCAAATTCGTCGGTTAGTGCTTCAGCTACTTTACGACCTGATTTCAATGAACCAATGTAGTAATCATATCCTTCTTTTAGTTTGGCAATTTGAGGACAATATGCAAGCTTGTCTTTTTTACTTTGCTTTATTAAAGTTCTCTCAACAACTTCATCAGCTTTTGAATACTCTTCATTCTTTATTTCTCTGTTGTCGGCTCTGAATTGAATAACAGATTCGTAATATCCTGCCTGTAATTTACTGCAAGTTGGGCAAACTGTTTTTAATATTTTCACTTCAGTGTCATGAGTTTCTTCAATTTGGGTGTCATAAACTTCTCCAACAACTTCCACATAACAACTGGCAATTGTACCTTTCATTTGGTCAATTTCAAGGTTGATTATTTCGTTTTCAACTTCGTCGTCTATTTGTATATTGCGTTCAAGTGCCCTGTATATGATTTCTTCTTCTGGAATGTTTTCTTCACTCCATTTGCCTTCTTCGAGTTTGCTGTTACAATGGCTGCAAATCTGAACTTCTATGCGTTCAGGTATTTCTATCATCTGAAAATCTTTTAAAAAACAGTCTATGCAGATGTTTCCAACCATCTTTTTTTCAGTACTTCCGCACTCTACACAAAACATAATATCGATAAAAAATAAGTAAAAAAGGTAAAATTATAATGTTTTTAAAGGTGCTGTTGCACCGCATGCAGCACATTTAAGTAAGAATATTCTACCTTCTCTGATAATTCTGGTATCCGGTCTGTTACATTCATGGCAAATAACATATTTGTCCACATAATCTTCGATTCTTTCATTGATTAAGTAATGGGTAAATTTACCTTGTAATATTGCTCTTTGACCTTCAATATTTCCAGCAGTACCTAATTCTCTCATTAAAAATTTCAATAAGTGTTGTGGGTCTCTGTTTAAGCCTTCTGCAACATCTTTAAAGTTTTTAATGAATGTTCTATTACCTTGGATATCTGAATAAGCTTTAGGAATTTTAAATCTTTTGTGTTCAAATACTTCTGGAGGTAATTGGTCTATTGCTCTTTCTAATAAATCTTCGTATTTATCCATATTATCTCTCCGTGAAAATTAGTATAAGTATAATATATTAAATTTTATTTTAATCATTTATTAATGTATTGTTATATTTAAAAAATTTGATAAAAAAAAGTAAAAAAATAAAAAGTTTGAGAGTTAGGATACTCTCTTGAAATAGCCTGTATCTGGTTCGTAGATAACTCCTTTCTGTTGTAAATTACGGACAATACTTTCTACTTTTTCTTCACTTACTCCGTATTTTTCATTCATGTTTGATTTCAATACATTCAATGGAGCAGATCCGGCATATTCCTCTTCAAGAAGGACTATTTCTTCAGTTACTCTTTGTATTTTGTCCCGGTCTGATTTAGGTGTTCTTCCTTCCATTATCTCAATATCCATTTCACCAGTTTCAGGATCTACACCTACCTTTTTAAGACAAGCCATTTGCAGCCTTACGGCCTTTTCAGCATCTTCCTTATCAACAGTTTCCTTAAGTTTAATCTTTGCGCTAGCTTCAGCTAAACGGATGATTGCTTCAAGTTGTCTTGCAGTAATTGGAACTGCACCTTGTTCTTCTGGATTGCTGTTCCTTGTATTTACATAAAATTCCCTTAAAACTTCGTTAGCCTCATCGGTCAAGGATGGATTAACGGTTTTACGGGCATATGCGATATATTTCCTAAGCAGTTCAGGTTCAATTTCATAATCAATAGTATTTTCTTTATGTATTTTCAAAATGTGTTCTGCTAATTTTGAATCTCCTTCTCTGCTTGGTTTATCTTCAATAACAAAAATTAAATCAAAACGAGATATAATCGGTGCTGGCAAATCAATTTGTTCTGCAAGTACTTTATACTGGTCAAATCTTCCGAATTTTGGGTTAGCTGCTGCAAGAACGGAACATCTTGAATTTAAAGTTGCCATGATTCCTGCCTTTGCAATACTTACAGTCTGTTGTTCCAATGCTTCGTGAAGTGCTGAACGGTCTTCGGACCTCATTTTATCCAATTCGTCAACACATACATTACCTTGGTCCCCAAGTACCAATGCACCGGCTTCCAAGGACCATCCGCCAAGTTCATCCCTAACGGCTGCAGCGGTTAATCCCGCACCGGTAGTACCTTTACCACTTGTATAAATACTTCTTGGTGCAAGCCTTGAAACATATTTTAATATTTGAGATTTACCAATACCTGGATCCCCTACAATGAGGATGTGGATATCTCCTCTCAATTTGGTTTCATCTTCAAGCTGTTTTGCAGCTCCACCAAATAATTGCAATGCAATAGCTTCTTTTACATCTCTGTATCCTCTAATTGATGGTGCTGTGGACTTGATGATTTTATCATAAATGTGAGGGTCTTTTGACAATTCTATAATTTTTTCTTCATCTTCTTCTGAAAGCTGCAATTCTTCAAATTCCTGTTCTAATGGTTCAATGTGGTTTACATAAATATAATTTTTAAATTTGCCGCTTCTCTCTTCCCTGAATGTTTTTAATGTTCCAGTTATTCTAACTTTATCTCCAGGGTTTAATTCATCTACTAAATCATCTTCTAATACCATTAACATTTGTTTAGGTTCTGTTCCTCCAGACAGGTTCTCTAAAGGTTCCTGCATTCTTGCAGTTTGTGTATCGATGTATTTTGATTCTTCTTGAAGCAGTCTGAAAGACCTTCCGCCGCATTCACTACAGAGTGATGGTTCTATAATTGTATTGCTGGATGTCTGTTCAACTTCGTGCAATCTCATACATCCTCTGCATTCAAATACTCCAGTTTCGATACGAGGCCTAATTTCATCAGTTTTTCTTACAATACCATCTGCTGCAACAAATGTTCCTATGTATTTACTCAGCAATGTCTTTAATGGAATGATGTTGGTGAGATTTTCAAAACGGATGTGGATTTCAACGTCCTTTACAAGAGGGTCAATGTTTTTAATGGCTATTTGTGCAGCTTGAATAACCTCTTCTGGTTTGTCTATTAGTAAATCCGCAAGGTCTGGATCAAATATTTCCAATGCATTATAATCCACGTTAAGTGACCTTTCATCGGGGTATTTTTCAAGCACTTCAAAAACATCATCCTTGTATGAAGTTGAAAAAAATTCTTCAAATTTTGCAATTGATGTTTGTGATTTAGTAGTAGAATTCATTATCTATATTATTATTTTTTCATACTTTAAAAATTATTGCATAGAGCAGTTGAAAAGTATTAGGGATAAGTAAGTATTAAATACTAATGTCACCAATAAATAGATATTAATAAAGATTTTAATTATTTTGATGGTATTATGAGGAAATCTAGACTAAGTGTATTTAAATCTACTTCTATGTTGATTTCTGTTGTTGGAATCATCATGATTGTATCAACAATTATTGTTGTAGCTTATGTAGGGTATAGTATGGTTTCAGAAGGCATCACAGATGAAATATCTTCAGGTACTCAATATGATGAACTTGCAGATTTAAAATCATCTTATTCTGATTTAGCAATGAAATTTGATAATGTCAAATCTACATATTATGCTGGTGGGGCAGATGAAGTAAAAATATATAATGATGCAAGACTGGAGTTGTCTAGAGCCAATTCCGCTATTGAAAATGTTCAAAGTGCTTTAGATGCAGGAAAACCATCTAATGAAGTTGATAGTAGGATTGATTTCGCTAAACAGAAACTCCAAGCTGCTAATGATGCCTACAATAATCTTTAATTTCTTTTTTTTCTCTTTTTTGGCATATATTCCAAACCAACAACATACATTTCTGAACTTTTTTTACGTGATGATGCAGGTTTGGTAGTTCTCACGTGTCGGAATTTCCCTTTCAGTGAATCCAACATATTCTTATATTCTGGGCCTTGAAATACTTTCATAACAAGATTGCCTTTTTGTTCAAGGATATTTTCGGCTATTTCAATTACTACATTGACCAAATCAATGGATCTTAACTGGTCGATATTTTTAATTCCGCAAAGTGAGGGGGATGCATCAGACATTACAACTTTGGCCTTTCCTCCGATAAGTTCCATAATCTTTTGCTGAACTTCGGGTGTTGTAAAATCCCCTCTGATCCCATAATAATTTTCTTCATGGAATTTTTTAAATCTGTTTAAGTCCACACCCACTACAATGCCTTCTTCTCCAACTTTTTCCAATGCAACCTGTGACCATCCGCCGGGTGCGGCTCCTAAATCGACAACAGTGTTTCCTTCTTTAATGATTTTATATTTTTTGTCCAGCTGTTTTAATTTATATGATGCTCGTGAACGGTAATCTTCTTGTTTTGCTCTTTTATAATATGGATCATTGTGTTTTTCCATTTGCCATTTGCTTCCCATTTCAATCCCTCTTATATTGTTCAAAATCAAGTGCACTGCATACTGGTGCTCCAATTTTTATAATTTCCACATCAACTTTTTTGTCATTAATTTCAAGTATCATTACTGTTCTATCAGCAAGTCTTGGAACTATTGGACTTCCTGGATTTAATAGCAACACTCCATCTGTCTGCTCTATTTTTGGTTGATGGGAATGTCCGCTGACTAATATGTCGACATCCAACTCCTTTGCAAGATAAACCAATTGTTGTGTGTCGGCTCTTGGATAAACTTCTCCATGTACAATTCCAATTTTTAACCCTTCAGCTTCAATTACTTTTGCAGCGGGCAAATCAATTCCTTTGGCTCTGTCCATATTTCCTTGAATGGCCATTACTGGAGCTATTTGCTCCAAATCATCTATCACCTTTGGGGAGGTTAAATCGCCAGCGTGCATTATTAAATCAACTTCACTAAATGCCTCAAATACTTTTTCAGGTATTTCTTTAGCTCTATCAGGTATATGTGTGTCTGAAATTAAACCGATTAACATTTTATCTATTCCTTGAGAATTCGTAATTATATTTGTCTGTTATTGTTCTTAATATTAATGTGGCCGTTTATAACTTGGACATTAATGTTTTAGTTTAAACTTTTTGACAAGCAACAGAATATTATGTATTAAATGGTTATTCAAATTTTGTGTGGTCTTGAAATATTCATTTTGGCATAATTAAAATATTCGGCATGTTCCTAATTTTGATAGATATTGTAGATGCAGTCGGTATTGGATGGTGCAACTTAGTCAGTTTAAATAAAAAATATTATAAATTCTTAAAAATATATATAATAATATCATTCTTTGAGGAGAAGATAAAATGGGAGAAGTTAAAAAGGAAGATATCTTAGATATTTTAGCTAAATATGACAAAAGTGAAATCACTATAGCTACCCTAGGAAGTCATACTTCTTTACACATATTGCAAGGTGCTAAAGAAGAAGGATTTAGAACAGCTATTGTATGTCAAAAAGGTCGTGAAATTCCGTATCAACGTTTTGATGTAGCTGATGAATATATCATCGTTGATGAATTTAAAGACATTGTCAATGAAGATGTTCAGCAAAAACTTAGGGATATGAATGCAATTGTTGTGCCTCATGGATCTTTTGTTGCATATGCTGGATTGGATAACGTTGAAGATAAATTCAATGTTCCAATGTTTGGAAATAGGGATGTACTTAGATGGGAAGCCGAAAGAGATAAGGAAAGAGCTTTACTTGTTGAAGGTGACGTAAGAATACCTTTCAAATATAATGGGCCTGATGAAATCGACAGGCCGGTTATGGTTAAATTCCCTGGCGCTAGGGGAGGTAGGGGTTACTTTGTAGCTTCATCAACAGAAGAGTTCAATTCAAAAATTGATGCTATGAAAGCACGTGGATGGTTAGAAGACAGTGATGTTGAAGCAGCTCACATTGAAGAATATGTTTCAGGATGTAATTACTGTATACACTATTTCTACTCTGCTCTTGATGACAATGTAGAATTGATGGGTATGGATACAAGATATGAATCAAGTATTGATGGATTTGTAAGAATGCCTGCAAAAGATCAATTGGATATTGATTTAAGCCCTTCCTATGTTGTAACAGGTAACCACCCTGCTGTAATTCGTGAATCTTTACTTCCACAAGTATTTGATATTGCTGATAAATTAACAGAAAGTGCTAAAAAATTAGTTGCTCCTGGATTAAACGGTCCTTTCTGTATGCAAACTTTAGTAAATGATAATTTAGAAGTAATCTGTTTTGAAATCAGTGCAAGAACTGATGGTGGAACAAATACATTTATGGATGGTTCTCCTTACTCCTACTTAACATACGGCAAACCAATGAGTATGGGTAGAAGAATTGCTTTAGAAATTAAACGTGGTATAGAAAGAGATGAATTGGAAAAAATAATAACATAAATTTTGTTATTATTTTTCATTCTTTTTTGTAATTTTACCTAAAAGGCCTTTATTTTCTTTTTGAGGTTCTTCAGCTTTCTGTTTTTTCTTTTTGTTTTTACCGATTTTCTGTTTTTTCTCGTATTCCTCTTTTGCTTTTACACGGCTTCTTTTTGCCCATGCACCAATAACTGCAACAAGCATACCAACAATAAGGATTGCAATTATCATGGTTATTCTTCCTTGTTCTGTTGGTGGTATTTCTCTAAATACGCCATCTAATGCAAGGTACATTACTGGTGTTGATGCAAAAGCCCCAAGCAGTGCTGATGTTTTTATATTTGGTGCATTGTATCCTACATATAAAAATCCGATTGATGCAAATGCATAAAGGAATTCATTATACATTGATCCCAATATTACAAATCCAGCAGCGATTGCTGCTCCAAATACTAGTGATTTAAAGTCAAAATTAGTGAATTTTCCCATTTTATTTCTCCAAAAACTTATTTTTTAGAGGATACTGCTCCTCCAATTGCTCCAGTTATTCCCATGACAATTGCATAATAAATCAACTCTGTGACTATGGATAAAATACTTATTATGCCGGATGTTGTAAATCCAGTAAGGCCTCCAAATACTCCCATAAAGCTTCCACCAATTGTTGTGGCTATTATGAATAGTATTGCACTGATAATTGTACCTAATGCGCCAGCAAGAGCTGCATTCCATAAGCCTCCCAGGGCTCCATCATGGGCAATATATCCTGTAATGAAACCCACAATTAATAATCCAATAAAATCATAATGTGCAAAAAATGCTTTAACAATTACAGATAATATGAAACCTATAATTACGGCTTTCCATTTTGTCATGATTATCACCTTTAGTCAATAATTAATATTGTTTATAAAAGTATTTAATTATTTTAGTTTTAATGTTCAATATATGTCTTTTAATTTATCTTTAATTTGGTCTAGAATCGCTTGATGCATTCTTTTTGTAAATTCTGCCTTGTCATTTTGATTTAATACATCTAAATATCCTTGTGAAATTAAATTAAATGCAAATGGACTTGGTATGACAGTATTTATTGTTTTCACTTCCATTTGTTCTGAGGCAACCCATTCGATTATTTTCAAAGCATTTTTAACATCCATATAGTCTTCAAGCGCTTCTCTTCGAGCTTCCTTTAAAATTGAAAAGTTTTCATCCATCTCCTGAACAAATTTCAATAGGATTTTTCCCCTAACCTGTTGGCGTCCGACAGATTTTGATTCTCCTTTGTATCTTCTTAAAGTCATTAATGACCGTCCGGCACAGTGTCTGAACCTTGAAGCTAGTGTTTCGGTTTTATTTAATGATTGGGACAATATGTTTTCAAAGTTTTCAGGGGTCAATTCATTGAATGATTCCAAACCTCCAATCTTTCCGTCAGAGCTTAAATAAAAACCGTTGTCTGATATTGAAATGGTGACGTTGATGTTGTATCTTTTTGCAACAACATAAGCTACGGCTCTTGAAAGTGCATCATTAACTTTTCTTCCAAATAGTGAATGAAATATTACGAATCGTCTTCCTCCAAATCCTTTATAATATTCAATTAATAATAATTGGTTGCTTGGTATTTTGGCATATTTGAATTGTTCTACAAAATATTCGTATATTGAATTTGCTGCAAAGTCGTCGACATACAGATATTCATGAATGAACTCCATTATTTCTTCCTTGCTTCTTTGATATCTGAATTTGACGTCCATGTGTGCTCTAAATCTTTGAATATCCATTGCCAAATCAAAAGATAGTGGCAATTGCTGTGAAAACCATGAGGGTATTGTCGGTGGGCCCATTGCCGGAGTCACGTTAATTGTCATTCCTTTTCCATAGTTGAATCTGTAGGTATTCCCGCCCAGAACGAATGTGTCTCCTTTTTTAAGCCTTTCCATAAAATCTTCTTCTATTCTTCCAACAGTTTCACCGTCACATTTGACCAAAACACCAGAACTGTCTGGAATTGTACCAATATTTGTTGAATAAAGCATTCTAGCTAGCTTTCCTCGTTTTCCAAAGGTATTTTTTTCATAATCAATCCAGATTTTTGCATAAACATATCTTTCTTCAAGTTCAGGATATTCTCCAGCCATATAACTTAAAACATCTTCATAATCATCTCTTGTCAAGTCTTTGTAACAATAACTTTTTTTGATGACTTCATAAGCGTAATCAATATCCCATGGATTTTCAATACTCATTCCATAGATATGTTGTGCTAATACGTCCAGACAATTGGTTGGTATGTTTATTCTGTCGATTTTTCCTTCTTTTGCATTTTTAAGCAAAACTGAGCATTCAACTAAATCATCACGGTCAGTTACAATAATTCTTCCTCGAGATTTTTCATGTAATCTATGTCCACTTCTTCCAATTCTTTGAAGCGCTCTTGCAACAGATTTCGGTGAATTTATTAATACGACTAAATCAATGTATCCGATATCAATTCCAAGTTCAAGAGATGTTGATGAAACAACTGCCTTTAGCTGACCTTCTTTTAGTTTATTTTCTGTCTGTAGACGAACTTCCTTTGAAAGTGAGGAATGGTGTGCCATTATGTTTTCATTGTTGTAGTGCATAGGATACATTTTCTTTAAATTATAAACAAAACGTTCCGTACCACTTCGTGTATTCGTAAAGATTAATGTTGTTTTGTTTTCCCAAATCAAATCATCCAATAGATCATACATTCCAAGCCTTGTGTCTTCTTCATCTGCCAGTACGATATCACTTACAGGACACATCACTTCCATGTCAAGTTCCTTCAGATAGTTGATATTTACAATTTTGCAGTTTCTTTCAACGCCATATTCATATCCTACAAGAAATTTGGCCACTTCTTCAAGTGGACTGACTGTTGCAGATAGTCCGATTCGGGTGAATTGTCCTATTAAGTGTTGCAGCCTTTCAAGAGATAAACTTAAATGGACTCCTCTTTTGTTTTCAGCTAGAGAATGGATTTCATCAATGATTACATATTTTACATTGCTTAATTTTTCCCTGAATTTTGGAGCTACAAGTAAAATGGAGAGCGTTTCGGGAGTAGTAATTAGAATGTGTGGCGGTTTTTTAAGCATTTTCTGTCTTTGGTATTGTGTGGTGTCTCCTGTTCGTACGGCCTTTCGGATTCCTAGTTCTTTTCCAGCTATCTTTTCGATGCCTTCCAGGGGTTCATCCAGATTTTTTTCGATATCATTGTCCAATGCTTTTAAAGGGGAAATATAAATGCAGTAAACTTTGTCTTCCAGTTTGTCTTTTTCGGCAAGTGCGGTCAATTCGCTTATTACTGATAGAAATGCGGTCAATGTTTTACCAGATCCTGTTGGGGATGAAATTAAAATGTTGTTGTTTTTATGAATGTCTATGATTGATTTTTTTTGAGCAGGTGTAAAGTCATCAAATTGTTTATCAAACCACTGTTTAACCCATGGATGTAGAGTTTTGTAGATTTGTTTTTTCGAATAACTTTTTGTCTGTTCTTCAATCATTATTGTCTCCTCATTTTTTATAATTCGATTATTTTTAATTTAATTTTTAATTTATATTATATTTTTTGTTGATTTTTGTAATAATTAGATTTAAATTTTTAATTTAAACTTTCTTTAATGTTATTATTTAATCAGTTTATTATAAATGTATATAATTTTTTACATAATCTTAATTATTATTCATTAATTTTATAAAATTTTAACAAATAATAATTTTTAAATAGTCAAAAATATTATATAGTTAATCATAGGCGTGATGCCTAAGGTGGTATAAAAAATGAAAAACTATTTCGATATTAAAGACAAAGTTGCACTTATTACTGGTGCTTCATCAGGTCTTGGTTGGCAAATTGCACAGGCATATGCTAGTCAAGGTGCAAAATTAGCATTATTTGCAAGAAGGGAAGAAAGATTACAAGAAAATGTTGCTGAAATCGAAAAAGAATATGGCACTGACGTAATGTACGCTGTATGTGATGTCGGAGATTATGACAGTATCACCGAAGCAATTGCTAAAGTTATGGATGCTTATGGAAGAATCGATATTTTAGTTAATGCTGCAGGTATGGGAAACAACAAACCTGTTATGGATCAATCCAATGAAGAATGGGAAAGACACATACACATTGACTTAAGCGGTGTATACTACATGTGTAAAGCTGTTGGAGAAATCATGATTGAACAAGAATACGGTAAAATCATTAACATCGGTTCAATCCACTCTAGAGTAATTTTCCCTGGTGGTGGAATTAGCGCATACTCTTCAGCTAAAGGTGGAGTAATGAACTTAACCAAAAACTTGGCTGTAGAATGGGCACCATATAACATTACTGTTAATGCAATTGGTCCAGCAGTATTTGAAACCGAATTGACTGTTGAATCCATCGAAATGGAAGGATTCATGGATCTTATTAAAGCATACTGTCCTGCTGGTCGTTTAGGAAAACCTGGTGAATTGGACGGTATTGCAATTTACTTAGCATCTGATGCATCTAGTTTCTGTACTGGTCAACTCATCTGTATTGACGGTGGATGGACTGCTATTTAGATAAGAGATTTTTTCTCTTATTTTTTTTCTATTTTTTGAATATTTATATACTCTTAAAATCTAACTTATTATCATGACTAATTTTAATTTTGAAGAAGCTATTAACAATTTATCAAATGATGATGTTAAAGTTAGAAAAGAAGCAATAGAATCATTGGTTGGAACAACTGATGAAGAAGCTATTGAACCTTTAATTAAAGCAACTACTGATGATAATGCTCAGGTAAGATTTAAAGCTGCTGAAATATTGGGAAATATGGGGGATGTAGCTGTTGATAAGTTAATTAATGAATTTAATAATGCTGAAGGTAAAGATAAACGTTTCCTTGCTTTTGCACTTAAAGAAACTGAAGACAAAAGGGTAATTCCGTACTTTGTTGAAGCTTTGGATGATGAGGACTTTGGGGTTAGAAAAGTTGCGGTACGTGCTTTAGGTGAACTTCAAGCTTATGATGAACTTGATAATATTGCCAAATGTCTTGATGATGAAGATTGGGGTGTTAAATTGGCTGCCATTCAGGCATTAGGTGATTTAGCAACTGATGAAGCAATCAAACTAATTAAAGATGCAAGAAAAACAGAAGATGATAAGGACTTCAAAAAATCTTGTAATAAGGCAATTAAAAAAGCACAAAAAAGACAAAAGGCTAAAGACTCTGGAGAAGCTATCGTAAAAGTTATTCCTATGAGCACCATTAAAGAAATGGAAAAAACCAATCCTCAAAAGGCTATAAAAGAATATGAACGTTATGTTGAAGCCAAAATGGCTAAAGATGCTCCATATAAAAGGTTATGTGTACTTTATAGAAAAGCAAATGACAACGATAATGAAATTAGGGTCATAGAAACTGCTTGTGAAGTATTCGCTGATAATGATAAAAAATTGTCTTACTTCGAAAAAAGATTGGCTAAATTAAAATAGCTGTTTTTTGTTAACTTCATAAATGTCTTCCCTTTTATTTTTTAAAAGAGGAAGCTCTTCTCTTATTTTTTTTATTTCACTTAAATCGATTTCAGATATTATTAGCTCTTCTTTTTCAGTTGCCTCAGATATTACTTCTCCCCAAGGACTTGTAATTATGGAATGTCCAAAGCTATGGTAACTTGCATCCTTGTTTAATGCAGGCGCAACACCTACGCAGAAAACTTGGTTGTCCAGTGCTCTTGTGCGGAATAGCAACTCCCAATGTGCAGGACCTGTAGTCATATTGAATGCTCCCGGATAAAAGAGTATTGATGCACCTTCAAGTGCCATTAATCTTGCAAGTTCTGGAAAACGAATATCATAGCAAATTCCAATGCCTATTTTTCCAAATTCCGTATTTGCTATTGTAACATCATCTCCAGCGGTTAAAACATCAGATTCCATAAATTTTATTTTCCCTTTAACGTCTATATCAAATAGATGCATTTTTCTATGTTTTGCGATTATTTCACCATTCCGGTTAAAAAGATAACTGGTATTGTACAATTTACCATTCTCTTTTTCAGGAATGGATCCTGCAAGAATGTAAACCTGGTTCTTTGATGCTAAGTTGGAAATTTTTAAAAGAGTTTTGCTTGTTTTTTCTTCTTCACAGTATTCAATAAATTTGTCATTTGAATAAGGACAGTTGAACATTTCAGGTAAAACTATAAAATCAGAATTTTCATCAACGCTTTTTTCAATCATCCTTTCAGCGTTTTTTAAATTTTCATCTTTATTGTCAACAACATTCATTTGACAAAGTGCAATCTTAACTTTAGTCATATTAACACTTTAAAAATAAAAATAGAAGTATGAAATTAATCATACTTAAGCAATGTCTGCAGTATTTATCATTGTAGTAATATCATCTGAAGTAACTGCATTCATTGATTCTCCAGTAATTTTAAATACATATAGCTTTCCATCACTAAATAATGAAACAAATCTTGTATAATTACCGTCAGCATTTTCTAAAATAATATTTGAGGAATTTCTACCATCTAATTTAATGGTTTCAACAAGTTCCACATAGGAATTATTATTTTGAGCATAACTGATTCTATCTTTAGTAATTTCTTTTAGGGATGAAGACTCTAGTGTACTATTGTAATATTCAATTATGGTATTGTTTTCGTTTTTATAGAATTTTGCATTTGTGTGTTCTGCATCACTTCCATTAATTTCTTCCCAATTTCCAGGATATTTGAATGAGAATGCTCCTTCACTAACTTTAATTAAATCGTTACTTGATACTGAAGAGTTATTGTTATGGTGTGATCCAGTTAAAACAATTCCACAAATCACAATTAAAGTTATTATAAGTATTGCACCAATAACAAGTTTTTTTTCTTTTAAAATATTGACAGTGCTTTCATCAGTGGAAGGTTTCTTTGGTTCTGGTGCTTTGTCAAAGATACTTTCTTCTTTAATGACTTTAGTTTTTGGTTTAGGGAATTTGTAACCACAATTTCCACAAACAGGAGCACCATCATAACTTGGATTTCCACATTCAGGACATTTTTTCACAGCTCAACCTCCATTTAAATTAACAGTATATTTAATAATAATGTTTTTATTTTATAAAAAGATATTTATAATTGTGATAGAATGTCTAGTGATGAAATTATTAACATTGATGATATAAATTATGCAGTTTATAAAATAGGTGATTGGAAAAATAATTATGAAATCAATCAGATTGGCATATCAAGTGAAATTCCCGTTACAAAAAATACTGTACATCATGTAAAATTATCCATGGAAGAAATAAGGATGTCCACATTTGAAATTTCAGACAAATCAGTCAATGGCTTTGTAGCTATTGCATTACAATTAAATCCTAAAGTTCAAGAAATGGAATTGGACGATGTAATTGCTCTCGAAGAAAAGGAATATGATGATATTCTCAAAGAATTGGATGATTTGGTATTATTGGATGATGATGGAACTCTTTCTTTAGAAACTGAAGATTATCTTATTTATAAATTGGAAAAAGATTGTCACGTTACTAATTCCATTCCGGCAAATAAATTTACCAAAAGATTTTACCTGGACGAAATGAAAAGAATTGAGGATGCATTGAGTTAAAATGCATCTAATGTTATTTTCTTATCTCTTTTTAATTCTCGAGGAGGTTCAACTGATACGAATTCAATGCCCTCTTCTTCAAGAAGTTCTTCCGCATCATTCATGATTGATGGGGCCACGAGCAATCCTCGAATTTTTTTCTTTTGAGCTTTACATTCTTTTAGATAATCATTATCTGTATTTTCAAGGTCTTGGAGGTATCTTCTTAGCTGTTTTACTGCACTGACTCCAGCTTTACGAGCTTTTAATTCCAAAACCATTAAATTATTATCTTTATCTTTTCCTAAAATGTCAATAAAACCATGCTCCACGCTATATTCTCGTGTGGTTGGAATAAAACCGTCTTCAATCATGTGTGGTTTTTCCATTATCATATCGCTCATGTCTTTTTCATATCCTGCCTGTTCGAGTTCTTCAAAGTCTTCAATATTGGCATAATTGATAAACTGGATTTTTCTTATCTCGACTGTTAGCAACTCTTTGGGTGTTCTTCTGTGGCTTTCTAAGAAAAGATTGTCATTTTTAATGTAACTTCTTGTTTTTGATTTTGGAGGTTGCCAATTGACTGGTTCAACTTTTTTGTCTTGGTGGATTAAGAATGCCCCATCGGGCTTTATCATAATTATACGTTCTCCCCAATCCAGTTCACTTAATGCTCTACCTTCATAATTGACTTTGCAGCATGCAAATATTAATATTGTCGCTCTTTTACGCAAAGCTTCATGAACCAAATCATATGCATCTTCACAATTAGGTTTTTCTAAAATTTTATATTTCATCACAATAACATTGTTTAGATTGATTTAAATAATTTGTTTTTTATAGATTTTAATGATTAAAAAAAATTCGGTGGGATTAGAATTTACGATGAAGATTATTTTGATGATAAAAATGAATTTTTTACTTTAGATTCATTTGAATTTGAAAATGGAAATGTTCTTAAAAATCTCAAAGTTGAATATACGACTTTTGGAACTCCAAAATATAATGATGAAGGCATTATTGAAAATGTGATTGTGTATTGTCATGGTTCCTTGGGCAATTTCGCTTCAATGAAAAAAATTTTACCATTGGTTGGAGAAAATGACCCCTTTGATGAAAGCAAATACTTTTTTATATGTTTATCTGCATTGGGATCTCCAGGGTCATGTTCCCCATCATCTACTAATTTAAAAAATAAATTTCCAAAATACACGATTAAAGATGTTGTCAATTTTCAAAAACAATTTTTAGCCGAAAAATTCAATATTTCTCATGTTTTGGGAATGATTGGAAATTCAATGGGTGGATTTGTCAGTTTAACTCAAGCAATTGAAGACCCTGATTTTGCAGATTTCATAATCTGCGGGGTAAGTAGCTATAAGGTTGCGGGACATGATTTTATTTTATCAAAGTTTGTCAATGAAATTATAGAATCTGATCCTGACTACAACAGGGGAGAGATGACTTACTCTTTGATTAGGACATTGAGATTGGCTAATCTAGCAGAATTTAATTTTGGACTTTCTAAAAAAGCCTTACGTGATATGAGTAATGAGGAATTAAGTGCAGAATTTGAAAACTTTGGAAATGAAAGTATAAATGTTGATATTTATGATGTGAAGTATTGCAACGAGTCCTGTATGTATTATAATGTTGAAAATGATTTGGGCAAAATCAAATCTAAAGTGTTGATTATATCCTGCAAACATGATCCTCATTTCCCTCCGGAACTTGATGGAATTCCAATGTCTGAAATGATTAATGAATCTGAATTGATTATTATGGATTCTGATTTGGGACATTTATGTTTCAATGAACTTGAAACAATTTCTTCCCAATTGGCTGATTTCATGGAAAATTTTGAGGGATAAGATGGATGTAAAAATTTCCGATTATGGTGATGCTGAAGGTAGGAAATTCATTGAATATACCATTTTTGGATTGTCTGGGGAACAAATCAAATATTTGGATGAAAATTTGACAGAATCCACATTCGTCAAGGGAAATTTGTTAAAGATTAAAATGTATTTTGAAGATAAGCTATATCCTTTTCAAAGTGAGGTTTCAAAAATTCGTCTTGATGATTTTATCTCACGGGAAGAAATAGAAATGAATGTGTTTCTTTCAAGCTTTTTAGAGGACATGTAATCAATTTCATTCATTTTGTTAAAATTTATATATTCCCTTAAACTTATAATCAAATAATATAAATCAAAAGGAGGGTATTATTTTTGAATAATGAAAAATTCATTTATGAATATAATAAATTCAATTTGAATAGTTTCAAATTTCAAAATGGTGAAATTCTTGAAGATGTAACTGTTGAATTTATTTTAAAGGGCACTCCAAAATATGATGATGGGGGAAATATCATCAATGCTATCATTTACTGCCCCAATTATGATAGAAATTGTTTTTCAATAAATGACTATCCTCAATTAACAGATCCGGGAACTCCTTTTGATTTGAATAAATTTTTTATTATTTCAATTACTTCTCTGGGTGTTCCAGATTCAAGTTGTCCTTCCACAACAGGTTTAAAATACAATTTTCCTAAATATGATTTTTTAGACAAGGTAAATTGTAAAAAGCAATTCCTTAAGGAAAAACTAAACATCGAAAAAGTTCAGGCTGTTGTTGGAAGGGGAATGGGCGGATATGAAGTTTATACTTGGGCCTGTGAGTATCCTGATGATATGGATTTTATAATAGTTGCTAACAGTTCATTTAAGACTAATGGATATAGATATGTAATAGCTAAAGGAATTGAAAGTATCATTGATTCCAGTAAAGACTTTTATTCGGATATCTATGATGAATCTTTAACCAAAACTATGATTACTATAAATAAAATTTTATATTCTCAGTATTTCTCTAAGCGTATCTTTCAAGAGATGACCAATAATGAAATTGATGTGCTGATGGATGAATTTGTCGAGCAAGGTTTGTTCATAGATATTTATGATTATAACTTGCAAAATGAAGCAATTATTCATTATGATATTGAAGATAAATTAAGCAATGTCAAAGCCAAAACATTGGTTTTGAGTCCATATGATGATTTATATTTCACGCCTGAATTTGATACTGTTCCCTTGAAAAATCTCGTTGATGATTGTGAAATTGTTGTATTGTCTACATGCGAAGATAGATCAAGACAAATTTATTTTAAAGAACTTATTAGTGCTTTAAATTCATTTTTTAAAAAAATTGAAAAATAAAAAAAGTTTGCTAGTTAAACTAGCTATTTTGATGCATCAAGCATATGCTGAACCGCTTTTAAAGATTTTTCAGCAACTTCTTTTGGCAATGTGACTTGTGGAGCTTCATTTACAAGTGAATCTCTTACTTTTTCTAGGGTGTGTAATTTCATAGTTTCACAGATTGCCCCTTCAAGTAATGGGTATAGTTTTTTACCTTCAATTTCCAAATTGATTCTAGTAATCATATCAATTTCAGTTCCAAGTACAAATTCTTCCTTATCACTTGAGGTAATGTATCTTAACATGCCTCCAGTTGACATTACCTGGTCACAAGCTTCTTGAACTTCAATATTACATTCTGGGTGGCAGATTATCTCTGCATTAGGATGCTGTTCTCTTTTTAGTTCAACATCTTCAACATGGAACAGTTTGTGAACATAACAGTGTCCGCCTTTTGGAACAGGGATGATTTCTTTATCCACTTCTTTAGCAACATGTGTTCCCAAGTTAGTGTCAGGGCCGAATAATATTTTGCCTTGCTTTAAGCTTTCAGTAACCTTAACAGCATTGGCTGAAGTACATAATGTGTCTGCATGCTGCTTTGCTTCTGCGATACTATTCACGTAAAGAATAACTCCTGCATCAGGATGTTCCTCTTTTGCTTTTAATAATTCCTCTTCGGGTAACATATGCGCCATTGGACATTCCGCTTCAAGAGTTGGAATAACAATTTTTTTATCTGGATTTAGGATATATGCAGTTTCTGCCATGAAGTCAACACCGCAAAAGATAACTAAATCTTTATCATCAATTTCAGAGGCTTTAATACATAATTCTAATGAATCTCCTAAAAAATCGGCAATTTCCTGAATTTCTTTAGGCTGGTAATTGTGCGCTAATATTATAGCATTTTTTTCTTCTTTTAATTTTAAAATTTCTTCCTGTATTGAACTACTCATTTTTCTCACCCATCATAACAATATATTTTCTAATATCGTTAGTTATTACTACTTTATATTTATCTCTAGCGGATGTTATTAAATTCCATCTATCATCACTGTCATAATCTTTTACCCAAAAAGATACTTTAAGTTTGACTTGTATAAAGCTGGTTTCAGTTACAAAAACATTAGGTCTTATAGTTTTATCTATTGTATCATAAGTTACAATTTTCTTAATAATATATTCTTTAAAGTCCTCAACATCAATATTTAATGGCAATCCAATATATAAATCTACTCTACGTAGTTCATTAGATTTAAATCCATTATATGGATTATTTGTTAATGTGGAGTTTGGAATATGAATTTTTACTCCTAAATTATCAACGATAACCGTTGATCTTAGGGAAATACTCTCGATAGTTCCTTTATTGCCCTCAATTTCAATAGTATCTCCAACTTTAATGCTTTTTCCAAGTATTAATATTATTCCTGAAAATAAATTGGAAATAATGTCTTTGGCCGCAAAACTCACTGCAATACCTACAATACCTAAACTCAATAATGTTCCTGTAAGGTTTACTCCAAATAACTGTAAAATATACATTAATGCAATAAAATATAATGCGTAAATTACAAGGTCTTTAATAAGGAATGTTGCAGTAATATTTCCGCCAAGAGTTTTCCTTTTTTTCATTAAATATTCAATAAGTTTTGTTATGACTGTAGTTGAAACAATAATGATTAGTATGTAAATTATAGTTTGTATATTATTATCAATTGTTGCTAAAAGGCCCATAATATCATTTAAGTTCAATTTCCATTAAATCATAAGCGATTTCAGTATTTTCAAAAATTTCTCGTGCTTCATTCAATATAATTTTAGAAAATTCTCCGTTATAACGTGTGCTGATGTGTGTTAAGATCAATTCTTTACAGTTTGATTGCTTTGCAACATATGCTGCATCAGCTGCTGTGGAATGGCCATGTTCTTCTGCATTTTCTTCATCTTGCCGTGTAAATGTTGATTCATGGATTAAAAGTGTGCTGTCTTTTGCAAGGTCAATCATTTCTTCACAGGGTCTTGTGTCTCCAGAATATGTGAGTTTAATTCCTTTTCTAGGTTCTCCAAGAACCTGTTCTGGCTTTATGATTCGCCCATCAACTTCAACTTCCTGTCCATTGTGTAATTTGCCGAAAAGAGGGCCTACGGGAACTCCCAATTCAATAGCTTTTTCTCTCAAAAATCTTGGTTTTTTCTTTTCTTCAATGGAATATGCAAGAGATGGAACATTATGTCTGACTGACTGACATCTTATAATGTATTCTTCAGTTTCTTCAATAATGCCGGGTTCTATTTCAATGAATTCGAGAGGATATTCATATTTACAATATCCAAAATTTAATATTGCATCTCTAACTTTATGCAATCCTTTAGGACCATATATTATTAGTTTTTCATCCCTGCCATGTAGTCCTAGGGATTGTATGAGTCCTGGAAGGCCTAAAATATGGTCTCCATGAAAATGTGTGATAAATATCTTGGATATTTTCATAGGGCTTACTTTTGTGTGAAGCATTTGTCTTTGAGTTCCTTCTCCACAATCAAATAACATCACTTTTCCGAATGCCTTAACTGCAATTGAAACTTGATTTCTCTCCTTTGAATGAACTGCTGAAGAGGTTCCTAAAAATATTATTTCCATATATAATCACTTATAATTATATTGCAGAATAAATATATATTTTAATTAATTATTAAAGTTTAGGTGATTTTTTGGATAAAATTATAGAATATATGTTGGCCGAGGATGAGGGATTCGGTGATATTACTTCAAATGCTGTTGTAGAAAAAGGTTTGGAAATATCTGCTCAGATAATTTCAAAAGATGAGGGAATTTTGGCAGGAATGGATATAATTAAAGAGGTATTTGAAGAATATGATGTTAAAGTCAGTTTTTGGCTAAAGGATGGCTCTCCAATATCTAAAAATGATTTGCTCATGTCTGTTTCAGGTGATGCGAGAACAATACTGCTTTTGGAGAGGACAGTTTTGAATTTATCCATGAGAATGAGTGGAGTGGCCAGTGCAGCTAATCATTATGTTAATCTTGTCAAGGATTATGGTGTGAGGGTTGCTGGAACACGCAAGACTTCACCTGCAATCGCCAAATTTGATAAATATGCATTAAGTGTAGGTGGAGCAGATACTCATCGTTTCGGCTTGGATGATATGGTGTTGATTAAGGACAATCACATTGCCACATGTGAAAATCCTTTGGATGCCCTTCTTAAAGCTAAGACAAATACCAGCTTTTCTAAAAAGATAGAAATTGAAGTGGAAACACTTGATGATGCTATTGAATGTGTTAAAAATGGTGCTGATATCGTAATGCTTGATAACATGTCTCATGATGAAGTCAGTGAAGTAATTGACAAGTTAAATGAACTAAACATTCGTCAATGTTCATTGATTGAAGTATCGGGAGGCATTACTGAAAATACTATATTGGATTATGCCAAATTAGGCGTTGATATCATATCAATA